>JAMCUV010000021.1 GCA_023379345.1 Thermoplasmatota archaeon | reverse complement strand
CTCGCCGGCAAGAAGATAGAAGCCAGGATCTTGGTCACTCCGGTGCCCTGGTGGAAGGCGCAGGAGGCAGGTTTCTTGTGGAATAGTAGTACACCAGCAGGAAAAAGCCCACGAAGAACGGCAGGAGAAACAGATCATCTATGGCCCTCACCGATTCGATGTACCAGAAGAGTGAGAACGAAAGCAGCAAAGCGGAAACGGCCACCTTCATGTTTGCCTGCTTGATCTTCCTTATCTGGCTCCTCAGTATGTATGCTGCCGCAATTACCGCCACAATGCCTATGACAAGCCCAATAAGGGTAGAATCGTAATTCTCAGGGAACAGTGCCACAAGAACAATTGCAGCCTCAAATGCCTCCACAACTCCAACTGAAAACGCCGTGCTGGCAACACTCTTTCCGGTATCGCCGTGCCCTCCGGGCGGAAAGCCAATGCGCTGGAACTTCATGGATCGCTTTGCGCTTTTCATGAGTCTCTGCCCGAAGTAAAGCAGGAGAGTTGCAGAGGCAATCCTCACGTAGAAAAGCGGGAACAGGGCAATGAAATTTCCTGCAAGGGCAGTGGGAATCAGGATTACAATTACTCCAAGGGCAACCGCAAAGAAAGGAATATTTGATCGCGAATCCCCATGCAGCGCAAGAGCCACCGCCGAGGCTTCCGACATCTCAAGGAGCGTTATTCCAAGGGCAGCAAGCAGGATGGCAGGTTCAAGAAACATCCGATTTCAGGATTGGCCGGGCATATGAATAATTTTCCACATAGCAGTGGCAATCCATGATAAACCTGCAGGAGTCCTGCCTCATTCCTATAAGAATACTGCCTGCTAAGGTTCTCATCTGAAATAATTCCTGCATGTTCAGGGAAAGCATTTAAGTAGGGATGGCATAACAAGAAGGGAAGATGGGGCTAAGCAAAAGAGATTTGACCAGGAAGAAGAAGAGTCTTGAGATGAAGCTTGAAGAGCTTGAGGCAAGGGCAAAACACAATCCCATGAACAAGGAGCTTCAGGCAGAGATCGCCGACCTGAAGAAAAAGATCGAAAAATCCTGATTGGTCTCCTGCCCGTAATTGTTTTCCAGGGCGAGAAGGCTGCTCGCATAAGTTAAATATTATCATTTAATAGCGTGAAAAAGGTAATTGACACAGTGATAGCATGGTTTACATAGGAATTATCGGAGGAAGTGGACTCTACAATCTCATTGAAAACCCAAAATCTTTTGATATAGAGACCCCATACGGCAAACCCTCAGCCCCAATTGAGGTAGGAAAGATCAATGGCGTGGAGGTGGCCTTTGTTCCACGCCACGGAAAAAAACACACAATCCCGCCGCACAAGGTGAATTACAGGGCCAATATATGGGCACTTAACAGCCTTGGCGTGAAGAGGATCATAGGCGTGAATGCAGTGGGCTCCCTCAAGGAGGAATTTGCTCCTGGCCATGTCGTTATACCGGATCAGTTCATCGATTTCACCAGGAAGAGGGAACTTACGTTCTACGACGGCCCTGAAGTTTACCACATATCCATGGCAGACCCATTCTGCCCGGAAATGAACAGGGAGATTTTCGAAGTTTCAAGGAAGATAGACCGGAATTCCCATCTGGGCGGATCATATGTGACCATTGAAGGACCAAGATTTTCCACAAGGTCTGAATCCAAGATGTTCAGGCAGTTTTCCGATATCATCGGCATGACTCTTGTTCCTGAGGTCAACCTGGCTGATGAAATGTCAATGTGTTATTCCGTTCTGGCAACTGTCACTGACTATGATGTCTGGTCGGAAACACCGGTTGAGGCAGCAGAGGTCTTCAGGATCATGAAGGAAAACGAGGATAAGGTCACCAGAATAATCAGGGAATCATTACCAATAATAAATTCAGAAAGGCATTGTCACTGTAAAGATCGCCTTAAAGATGCAAAAGCGTGAGGAAACCAGAATGAAAGTAAAGTTTTTAGGAGGAGCAGAAGAAGTTGGCAGGCTGGCAATAAAGTTCCAGGATGATAGCACCAGGTTCATGGTGGATTACGGAGTGGTTCCAGAGAAGCCTCCGCAGTATCCAATGCCCTACGAACCCGTAGACGGCATATTCATAACACATGCGCACCTGGATCACATAGGCGCCCTGCCTGTATGTTATCACGGGGACAAGGCAAGCCTGTACACAACCACAATGACGGCAAACAGCATGGAACCATTGCTGAACGATTCCATCAAGATAATGGATCTGGAGGGCTACCCCAAGAGGTTCGACGTGACCGATATTGATACCATGTTTGAATCGCTGACCGCAGTGCACTATGAGGACACGGTCCAGGTGGGGAAGTACTACGCCACACCATATTCGGCAGGCCACATACCGGGATCTTCCATGTGGCTTTTCGAGAACAGCAAGAAAATCCTTGTTACTGGAGATCTCTATACAAGGGATTCAAACCTGCTGGTAGGCGGGAAGCCCGTTAAGGCTGACATACTTGTGATGGAGAGCACATATGCCGGGAAGAATCACGAGGACAGGCAGCAGGTCATCGCAAGGCTCAAGTCCAGGATAAAGGAAGTTGTGGATAACGGCGGCAAGGTCATACTTCCGTCATTCGCACTGGGAAGGACACAGGAACTCATCATGATTCTTGCAGACCTTGGATACAGGATAGCTGTAGACGGCATGGGCAATCTCATAACAGGCATATACCTCAACACTCCGGGATACCTGAGATCAAGGGGAGAGTTCAGGCGCAAGGTTGGCCGTGTACGTCAGGTGAGAGGCAGGAGGATGAGGGAGGCAGCCCTGGAGAACGACATCATCATAACAACCTCTGGAATGCTGGACGGCGGCCCCGTCCTTGGCTATATCCAGAAGCTTGCCGATGATGACAAGAGTGCAATATTCCTGACCGGATACCAGGTGGAGGGCACAAACGGAAGGAGCCTTGTTGAGACAGGCACAATAAACATTGCGGGCGTGCCACTGAGGCCAAGCATGCAGGTGGAATTCTTCGATCTCTCCGCCCACGCCGGCCACGATGATCTTATCTCATTTGCCAAGGCAGTGAGTCCTGAAAAGATAATCCTCTGCCATGGGGAAAGCAGGGAGAAGCTTCTGGACGATCTCTCTGAATTTGAAGTGATCCTCCCCTTCAACGGGAAGGAATTCACCATCGAATGAAGGCAGTATCCTTCAGCCATATTCCAATGGTGGGTGCCCGCCTCAATTTATCCGGGCATCTGTATTTTACTGAATTTTTCTGGTACAAATCATCAGGCTTTATCAGGGAACATATTTAAATACATGTGAGTAATTTTCATACAGATGAAATAATATGGCAAATCATGATAATGAATCTCCGTGCAACCAGAGCTTACCGGACAAACTTTCCAGAAAATTGCAGTCCGGAGGTTCAGCATGATAATCACACTGATCCAGTACCTGTATTCCGTGATTTCCGGAGTGCTTGTTGGCTTTTCGCTTGGGCTCATTGGCGGTGGTGGGTCGATCCTGGCAATACCGCTGCTTCTTTATTTTGTGGGCATCAATGATCCCCATGCGGTCATAGGCACAACTGCCCTTGCTGTTGGAATCAATGCTTACATCAATTCCATAAGCCACTGGAGGAGACACAATATAAATCTCAGGGTGGGCTTGATCTTCTCAGCCCTGGGCGTCATCGGCGTCCTCATAGGCACCACGCTGGGCCTGCTGACCAAGGGCGACCTTTTGCTGTTCCTGTTCTCGTTCATGATGATGGGCATTGGCCTGTACATATTCCTCACAAAATGCCGGAAAGCGAACGAGGACGTTGCCGGCCAGACAAAAGTTGAGAAGAGCAGCGATGCAAAGGTGAGCTCATTCGGCGTACTTGCAGGCTTTGCATCAGGATTCTTCGGCATAGGCGGGGGCTTCCTCATTGTCCCATCCATACTTTACTCCTCCAATCTAAACATGAACCGGGCTGTGGGCACGTCTCTCCTGGCAGTGGGCACATTCGGGATGGTTACTGCCATAAGGTACGGCATAGCTGGGCAGATAATCATACCCATTGCCATTCTCTATGTGGTGGGCGGCATATTCGGCGGCATGGCAGGAGCAAAGATATCATCCGGAATGGACAAGACTCTCCTGAGGAAAATATTCGCAGTGATAATTGTGTTGGTTGGAATATACATGGCAATACAGAACTTCTCGGCAATCTGAGATGGCTGGATCCACCAGCCCTCAATGTATGACGCCAAGGGCGATTATGGCGTTTATGAAATACTGTATTGCAAAGCCTGCCACCAGCAATCCGAATATTCTTGTCAGGGCCTTGAGAACCTTGTCGCCAAGCACCCTTGTTATTCTTGACGAGAAGGAGAAGAATATGTAAATTATGAGCATCACAAGTGCAAGAGACACAATTGTGAAAATGTCATTCAGGGGATCGGTGAAAACTGCACCCTTCATGAGGATGATGACCAGCGATATTGCACCTGGGCCTGCTATGAATGGCGTGGCGAATGGAACAATCCCGATATCCTCCTGGACCTGCCCGCCACCCATTGATTTCGGCCTGTCACCCTCCCTCACCATCTCAATACCCATGATCAGCAGTATGAGCCCGCCGGCTATCTCAAGGGCCTCAATGGATATGCCGAAGAAGCTCAGGATGTATGAGCCCAGGATGGCGAAGAAAAGCAGGATGAGGCCACCGTAGAGAACAGCATCATTTGTTATGGTCCTCCTGGTTTTTGTGTCCGTTGTGCCAGTCATTGCCACGAAGAGGACAAGGGATCCGAATGGGTCAATGACCACGAACAGCCTCACGAATATGCTCACGAAATCAAGTACCGGTGAACTCAATGGGGGAGTTATAATGAGCAGCACATTAACTTAGTGATACATGGCAGCCCTTGTCCCGGCAATATGTGTTTCCTGCAGCAATTCTCATGGGTGTCAAACATTTTTATCCGCAATTCCCCTACGGCTCCATATGAAGGTAATGATACTGGGAATTGACGGTTACATCGGCTGGCCCCTCGCCCTCAGGGAGATAGAGAAGGGAAACGAGGTCTCAGGGATTGACAACTTCTTCACAAGGAGACGGGTTCGGGAGGTCAATTCTGATTCCGTGATCCCAATTTCAACCATGCAGAAGAGGATATCTGCGGTGCGGGAGAAAACCGGCGCAAGAATCAACTTCTACAGGGGTGACGTTGCAAACCCGTCTGTTGTCATAGACGCCGTGAAAAAGGAGAAGCCTGATGTTGTTGTGCACCTCGCCGAGCAGAGGTCTGCACCCTATTCCATGATTGGCCTCAAGCAGGCGACACAGACCATGGTGAAGAACATAGTCAGCACCCTGAACCTCATATATGCCATAAAGGACGTTGTGCCCCATGCCCATATACTGAAACTTGGCACGATGGGCGAATACGGAACACCAAACATAGACATACCGGAAGGATTTTTCGAAGTCCAGTACAACGGAAGGAAGGATTACCTGCCCTTCCCAAAGCAGGCCGGTTCATGGTATCACTGGACCAAGGTTCACGATTCCAATAACCTGATGTTTGCAAACAGGGTATGGCGCCTGGGGATCACTGACGTGATGCAGGGCGTGGTATACGGCACAAGGACCACCGATATCAACAGGACAGGCCTTCGCACAAGGTTTGACATAGACGAGGTCTGGGGAACTGCCCTGAACAGGTTCTGTGCCCAGGCCGTGGCAGGGCTGCCCATAACGCCATACGGTAAGGGAGGTCAGACCAGAGGTTTCCTGTCGCTGGAGGACAGCATTTCCTGCCTTGACCTATCAATTTCAAAACCTCCCGCAGAAGGGGAGTACAGGGTGTTCAACCAGTTTGACGAGCATTATTCTGTCATGCAGCTTGCCCAGATGGTGAAGGAGGTCTTCGAGCATGACACCGGAAAGGAGGCGGTCATCAGGAATGTTCCAAATCCCAGGGTTGAGGCTGAGGAACACTATTACAACCCGGAACACAAGAAGCTGGCAGAGATGGGCTACAGGCATTCAAGGGAACTGAAAGACGAGATCTCAATAATGCTTGAGGATCTGGCAGCCCACAGGCCGCGCATTGAAGCGCTCAGCGACGTCATCAGCCCGCATACGGCATGGAAGTCAAGCGGCATCAATTGACATTGCCGCGGCTTCTCCCAAGGGTCTCGGAGAGAACACGGACATAGTCATCAACCCTTCCCACGCTGACCCAGTCATCATGCTTCACCACCTTGGCGAAGGTTTGTGTTCCTTCCCTGATCATGCTGTTGATAGCAGGAGTCAGTTCCACATTCTCTGACACATCGGCAGACAGGTGGGTGAATATACCCGGCTCAAGTATGTAGAATGCGCAGAGGGCATAATCCGAAGGAGGATTCGCAGATTTCTCCACAACCTCTCTCACAACAAGCTGGGACCCCTCACGATCTATCCTGGCAGTTCCGTAGTTCTCCGGGTTCTTCACCCTCCTCACCGTCAGGATGTTGCCGGGCGTTTTCTGCCTGATGCAGTCGGACTGCGTTTTCTCGTCCAGAAGTATTCCGTCCCCGGCATTCAGGGCAAACCTCTCGCCATCAATGAACTCCATTCCGGCAAGGACGGCATCCCCGAACCCTCTCTGGGCTTCCTGGTGCAGTATTGTTACTTCCGGGAATTCACGGGAAATGTAGGAATGGGTCTGGTCATCGGATGGCTCCAGAACCACCGCCACGTCATCTATTCCCATGCTGTGGAACCGGGTGATGATCACGTCAAGCATAGGGCGAAGCACAAGCCGCCCATCCCTCATATCATACACCGGGAGCATCTCCTTTCTAAGTTTCCCGTCAAGGCCGGATCTTACGCCTCTTCCTGCAGCAGTGATAAGTGCTTTCATGTGATCTAGTGGTTATATCGTCCTCTCTTAACTATTCTCGTACACGAGGTCACGCCTGCTGGATCATGGCTATACCCTGTAGCGTGCACGTTACGCAGGAATTCATCCATTGAAGGAAGCCAGTGGCTTCAGGTACCTGACCAACTGCATTTCTTGGATGAAGGAAACGAATATATGTCGGGGAAACGATTACCAATAAATGCCCAGATATGCAGGTAATTTTTTCACGCTGGATAGCTTCGATCTCAGGGGCAGGCATATTTACCTGAGACTCGACGTCAATTCACCAATAAATCCAATTGACGGCAACATAATGAGTTCCGCCAGGTTCGAATCCCACCTGGACACGCTCAGGGACCTTTCCGAATCAATGGTGGTCCTTGTTGCCCACCAGAGCCGTCCCGGGAAGAACGATTTCACATCCCTAAACAGGCACGCTGAAAAGCTTGAGCGGATCCTCGGCAGGCCGGTGGAATTCATCGATTCCCTCTTCGGGAAGGAGGTCAGGAACAGGATAAGGAAAATGGAGCCTGGCGACATCATCATGCTGGAAAATACCAGGTTCTACAGCGAGGAGGTGGACATAGATGCCGGGGATATCGATGCTGTGGAATCCACCCATATAGTAAGGAATCTTGTGGATCTGTTCGATTACTTCGTCATCGACGCATTTCCCGCAATACACAGGGCCCAGACCTCCCTTGTGGGTTTCCGTCGGCTGAAGCCTAACCTGGCCGGGAGGCTCATTGAACGGGAGGTCTCAATGATCGACAGGTTCAGGGACAGCAAGGAAAGACCCAAAATCGCCATACTTGCCGGAGCAAAGATAGACGACAGCATACAGGTAAGCAGCAATTTCCTCAGGGATGGCACAGTGGACAGCATCCTCGTTGGCGGAGTGGTTGCAAATGCTTTCCTGTGGGCAAGCGGATTCGACATCGGCCGCAAGAACCGTGAGTTCATCGAGAAGAACAACAAGGATCACAAGAAGCTCATTGAAACATGCAGCAAGCTCCTCAAGTCCTATCCCGGGAAGATAATCATGCCGGAGGATTTTGTATTGAACCCCATGGGCAGGCTCCTCAGCATAAATGACCATATACCAGACGACCAGCTCATTGCCGATATAGGCCTGGAATCAATAGCCAGGTTCTCGTCCATAATATCGGAAGCCAGGGGGATTTTCCTCAACGGCCCCATGGGAATGTACGAGATAGAGGAATATTCGGTGGGAACCAGAGAAATCCTGGAGGCCGTGGCAAACTCTGACGCACTGACAATAGCAGGAGGGGGGCATACCCTGAGCGCCCTGGAGAAACTCAACCTCATGGGGCGTATAACGCATGCCTCAACCGGAGGCGGCGCCCTCATAAGTTATTTATCCGGTGACCCAATGCCTGTACTGGAATCACTGGTGGAAAGCCGGAAGATTTTTGGAGTGAAAGAGGATGGAAAACAGTAACAACGTGGGAATATCCGAAGAGCTTGACTACCTTAAATCCCTGATTGATTCCATCGACAACCAGCTTTCAGTCCTTGTGAGGGGCATGGATGAATACAACCGCGCCCTGGTGGTCCTCAAGGAGAATTATCTCAAGGATTCAAAGGACGTGAAAATCGGCATCGGGGCCGGCATCTACATGAAGGCAGATCTTCATAATGAAGAGAAGCTATTCGTCCCCATAGGTTCTGACCTCTATATTGAGGAGGATTCCAGCGTGACCCTTGGCAGGCTGGACAGGAACATCAAGGAAATACAGGATTCGGTCCAGAACATACAGCAGAGACGCACCGAAATTTCAGACAGGTACAACTCACTTGTTGCTGCAGTTCAGAACCAGATGGGCAGAAACAAGGGATAAAAACCATGTTTGAGAATTTCAGGAAGAAGCTCTCGGGCCTTTTCAAGGGATCGGCCGGAAGCGATGAGGTTCTCAGGAAAGGGGATATCGAGAATTCTGTAAGGGATGCCCTTCTTGAATCTGATGTGTCCCTGGAGACATCGGAAAGGATCATAGCTGACCTGGATAATTTCCTTGAGAGGCCGGGAAAGAAGGTGAGCCAGGCTGACCTAAGGGATGCCCTGAGAAAATCCATTAAGAAGATACTTGATGAGAATTCAACTGGCATCGATATACTCAATCCCGGAAAGAAACCATTCGTGATCCTGTTTCTGGGGATAAACGGCACAGGGAAGACCACCACTGTGGCAAAGATAGCAAACTATCTCAAGAGGAATGGCAAGCGTGTTGTCGTTGCCGCAGGAGATACTTTCAGGGCAGGCGCAATTGAGCAGCTGAGTCTTCTTTGCCAGGATATCGGAGTTAATCTCATAAAGCATGAAGCAGGAAGCGATCCCGCATCTGTGGCATTCGATGCAATTGATCATGCAAGGGCAAGGAACCTTGACTATGTTTTAATAGATTCAGCAGGCAGGATGCAGACCAACAAGAATCTCCTGGAGGAGATGAAGAAGATGAAGAGGGTGGCAAAGCCTGATCTCACTGTTCTCGTGCTGGATGCAATGATAGGCCAGGACGCTGTATACCAGGCTGAAACCTTCATGAAGGAGACCTCATTCGACTGCATTGTCCTTACAAAACTCGACACTGACGCAAGAGGGGGCGCCATTATAACCATAGCAGACCAGCTTCGGAAGCCTGTGCTGTTCCTGGGGGTAGGCCAGGGAATGGATGACATCATGGAGTTCTCCACTGAATGGTACATGGATCGGGTACTCCCCAGATAGAAAAAAAATTAAGGTCTCTGTTCTCTGTGGCTTAATGATCAGGCGGTTTCTGGTTCTCAACGTTCTTGGTTTCACCGGATACGTCCATTGACGCAACGTATTTTTCATGCCCCGTATCCCGGCTCTTCTGCGACAGGGGCTTGATGTCGAATTTGATTCCTATCCTTGTGTTGATGATCTCAAGGTTTTTCCTGACCATCTGGGAGAATTTTGTGAGGTCCTTCATGAAATCCTCCTGGTCATTATTCTCGGTTGCCAGCGGGGTGGCAGGCTCCATATGATCTTCCACCACAGCAGGGTGTGCATCAGCTTCTACAGGCTTATCCTCAGGAGCAGCCTTTATGCCTCGGCGTGATCTGCCCTGGGTGAAGGTCACTATCCACAATGCTATGGCTATCAGGGAGAATATGAGCGCAGCCAGAGTGAAAGGATTCATTGTCAGACAATAGCTTCTGATATTAATTCATTTTCTCTTGCGACTCTTTCCCAGATATGGATAAGGGAAGAATATGGCAAGGAAAATCAGGAAGAGTGAAGCGCCAAGGTACTCATAGCTGTGAGCGGGGACCTCGTTATAGTAAGGCCAGTCTCCCTCAAGCCTCATGAGGTTTAGCTTTATGAGGCCGAACCACGGTATCTGGCCCCTGGCAATTCCAACAACCTGGCCAGGCTTCACAGGGGCTGGAGTGATGCCCACGTTCTGGTCCGCTGCAAGATATGCGTCATACTTTTCATTGAAATAGAAAGATGGGGCAGTTGCCAGGTTGTGATCACCCACAGTGATGAATCCGCTTTCGTTAACGAAGCCAGAAACGTTTACAAGGAGATTCCTGTGGGAATAGCCACAGTCATAGATCACAATATTCATTCCGTATATCTTCAGCCAACTCTGGTTCGTATATCCCTGCACAACGGGCCTGCCGCCATTCCACGTAAGGTAGAACATGGCCCGATGAATTACGGTGTTCCCGTTTGGATCGTGGTAGAGTATGACATCGCCATATTCACCGTAGCTTGAGAAATTTGTGATTCTTCCGGAAACATACGTTACAACATCCTCAACAGGATTGGGGACATACTTTACTATTACAATATCACCAACATTTATGGTGCCCCATTCCCAGCTGGAGGAATGTTCCATGCTGTAGGATTCCACAACAGACGCCGGCGGGAATTCGCCTGAATATGCCGTGATCCCCACAAGAATGGCAACGATAATGATCACGGCCAGAATCCCAGGTGCACCTCTCTTCATCAGAATATCCGAAATGAGCCATCAGTTATAATTTTTGAGATTTGGCTTCACAGGACAACTGCCAGCCAAACTTGCGCTTGACATTTCGAACCAGGAGGTTTCCCCGCAATGAATGGCTGGATGTTCAAGGACGTTGCCTGATCCCATCATCAGGACTGCATATCCCCTGTTCCTTGCAGAGAAGATATGGCAAACCGTTCATTTCAGGGACGACATAATTTTTGATATGGCAGGCGCATCAAGTTCCGTGACGATCAGTGGGATATTTTCCACGTCTGCAAGCTTAACAGCCAGATCATCTATCCTGTCAGGCTGGATATACACCACGGCGGCAGGTTTCAGTGGATGCACCCTGATTGCAATCATGGGGCTTCTTCCAAGCTTCACCTCTGTGAAGAATATTATTCTCTGGCTTGACCAACCATATAGCTTGCTGTATTCTGAGTATGAGAATGACAGGATTGCCTTTATTCCATCTACAATGGTATAACCACGTATGTACCTGTTCAGGCCTATGGAGGAATAGTTTGTTCCGCTGATCATGCGGATCACCCTTTCAAGGGATATGTCATGGCTGTAATCGCTTATGTCAATGATGGCATCAGAAGGCATGCCGCTGTTGTACCGCCTGAGTACCTGTCCGCCCCTCTTCAGGTCGATCTCCACCAGCGCATTGACTATCTTTCTTATGGACGTAACACCAGGCGATTTCCGCCTGCCTGATTCATAATCGCTGATGACCGATGGCGATATCTCCAGATACCTGGCCAGATCCAGCTGAGACACCTGAAACTCTTCACGCCATTTCCTGATGGTTTCACCGGGATTCTCCGCAATGGTGATCTCACCGGCTATCTTTTCCTGTATGTCCACATTGAGTAAGATTTGTAATGTTTAAAAATTTGTCGAATGAAGCTACGTTTAATGACGAAAATTATTGGCCATGGTTATCCTGATTTACCGGTCCGAAGAAGACCATTGCAGATTGGGGTGAATCATTTCCCTCCGGTATCTTCATTCTTCTTCATCATGGAGGCAAGGGGCCGCACATTGCGAATTTTCACGCTCCAGTTCAAGAAGTCCTTCCGTGATCTGGAAATTTTTTTGATATAATCTGAAACAAATGACTTAGGCAGTATGAGAGTTATGGTAAAAGTCCCTCCAGACAGGGTGTGAATCCGCCGGAAAGATGGTATCATTACGTTGTGATCGCTGGAGGACAGGAATCCCAGCATCTCATTTCTGGTTTCAATCTCGTATATATTGTCCACTATCTTCAGTGCACCATCCCTCACCTTCTCCGAGCCCGAAAAATAAACAGCCTTGATTGAACTGTCTGTGGTTCTGTACTTTATCTCCCGAACCCACTCCAGGCCAATGGGATTTCTCTCTGGAGAAAGTTCTTCGGCCGGCGGGACGGTATCCACAGTCACCTCGTACAATTCCACGTGGCCATCTATCCATCTGAGGACATCAATCATCCTGTCATTCCTGGAAAGGCGGTGTACATTGATTCCAGAAGGGGCCTCAGATGAGAGGATGACGTCGGAAACCTGACGTAAAAATTCGTGCCTGAATATGAAATGGAAATAATGCTTTCCCTTCCAAACATATGATGCATAGTTCAGAACCGAAGGTATGTCAAGGATTCTCTGCAAGATATTGTACTGCGGGTATTTGGAACTTGAACCATAAAGAGTCAGTATGCCTCCATTATTCCTGGCGCCGTATCTGTTGAGAAAAATCTCGACATCTCTCTTTCCCCTCACAGCTGCTTCGGAGAAATAATACATCACAGAGACTTTTCCGTTCCCGGCAGAAAGCAGGGCCGGGACGAAAAGATCATGATCACGGCTGAAAGCCTCGATTGGAAAATTTCCCTCATTCTCTATCACCAGCTCCATGTCAAGGTTGTTAGCAGCAAGGAATGATTCCTGAGAATTCATCAGAGATTCACTTGGTCTCCCGGATGTGATTAAGGTTAAGCTATAAAAAAATTTTCATCAATTATGGGAAATTTCGCCGATTGTTCGACTTTTCAGCATCAATTTAAATATTGTGTGAATGATATTTGGCATTCAACACGAAGTATTGACATAATCAGGAGCAACTTTCTCTGCGCACATCTCGTCTTCAGACAGCGGTTGCTAAAGGATATATCTCATGGGGATATCTGCAGATCATGAATGAAAATGGCCTTAATGGAAAGATTGCACTGGTGACGGGCGCTTCAAGGGGCATTGGAAGGTCCATTGCCATAAAGCTCGGAAAAATGGGGGCAAAGGTTGCCGTCAACTACAACAGAGGTGAGGATGAAGCCAGGAGCCTCACACGGTTGATTCCAGATTCTATGGCTTTCCAGGCAGATGTGGCCAATAGAATCCAGGTCAACAGGATGTCTGAAGAAATCCATTCAAAGATGGGAAAAGTAGACATAATTGTCAATAACGCTGGCTACTGGGAACTCATGGACTTTGTGTCCTACAGGGAGGAGGCCATGGACAGGATGTTCGCCGTGAACGTTAAGGGTGGCATAAACACAGTCCTGGCATTTCTTGATGATCTGAAGGGAAATGGGGTGGTAGTGAACATAGCGTCCAATGCCGGAATTGGAACAGCTGCCCCAAACACAACACTGTATTCCATCACGAAGGCAGCTGTTATAATGCTGACCAAGCGGTTGGCATTCGATCTCAGGGATCACCACATCAGGATTAATGCCGTTGCTCCCGGGTGGGTTGAAACAGACATGACCATTGGGAACAAGAGTAGCAGCGAGATCTCAGATCTTGAACACTATTTCAGGAGCAGGACTACGCTTAACACTGTTGGGAAACCCGAGGAAATTGCTGATGTTGTGGCCTTCCTGGCTTCAGATGATTCCAGATATATAAATGGGCAAGTTATAGTGGCGGACGGAGGACGTATAGACAACCTGACACATGGAATTTAAAAAAGCTGAGGGCAACGCGAAAAGCACTGTTACAGGGCTGTATTGGCAATGAGATTGTGTAGTGACATCCTCCCCCAGCTAACGCAGGTTGCTTCCCGTCTCAACGACCGGAGTTGCCATAGGCAGAGCTCCAATCTACAAGGGCGTAACTTCGGGAGTGCTCCTCCCTACATTTATGGGTTTTTTCATTTTCACCATGCCTTTCCTCTCTATGTTTATTGCAGCATTGACATCCCTGTCAATGGTGAGTCCGCATGAGTTACATTGATATATGCGGTCTGAAATCTTATGAAAGGGGCCTTCTCGATCGCATGTGTTAAATAATGTTCAGTGGATATTTGCATGGGGCTTTCGTATGTATGAAACTTTGCTGGTTCACGATAAAGGATACATTTCCGTAATTGCAATAAACAGGGCTGAAAAATTAAACTCACTTGGGGATGATGTTCGAAGAGACCTCCTGAAGGCTTTCAGGGATTTTAATGCCGATGAAGGAAAACGTGTGGCAATATTAACAGGGGAAGGCAGGGCATTTTCTGCAGGTGCTGATGTATCATCCTCTTCAGGAAAGGGTGCCGGTGTGGATATAGAGAATGAACTGTCGAATTCCTTTCACCTGATACTGAAGGAGATGAGATACAGCAAGAAGTTGTTCATATCAGTTATACACGGTGTGGTAGCCGGGGCTGGAATGAGCCTTGCCCTTGCCTGTGATCGATCTTTCGCATCCCGTGAAAGCAGGTTCGTCATGGCGTTTCAGGGCATAGGGCTGGCCCCTGATACAGGGCTCACGCTGATTCTTTCAAGACTGGCTGGAGCACGGGCACTTCCATATCTGCTCCAGGGTGGCGAATTCTCTGCAGCTGAAGCAGAAAGTATGGGCTTGGTAATGGTTGTGGATGATCCCATGGTTGAAGCAATGAAAGTGGCAGAAAATCTGGCAGAAGGACCTTTTGGAGCATATTCTGTAGGCAAGCAGCTTATAACAAGGTCCATATATTATGATCTGGAGGACTTCCTGAAGGAAGAGGCAAGCCTGCAGGGCAGACTGGCGGAAGGACACGACTTCAACGAGGGAGTAAAAGCCTTCAGGGAGAAGCGCAAGCCCAA
>JAMCUV010000020.1 GCA_023379345.1 Thermoplasmatota archaeon | reverse complement strand
CCTCCAGTTGCTCCCTAAATAATTTTCCTCATTATATGTAAGGGCACATCTTATTATATTGTGGTGCAAAGGTAATCCTGATCAATATGCTGGAAGTCAGGTTTCACGGAAGAGGGGGACAGGGTGCAGTAACGGCTTCAAAGATGCTAGCTCTGGCATCCTTCATGTCCGGTGAGTATGTAATATCATTTCCATTCTTCGGGACGGAGCGAAGGGGGGCACCCGTTACAGCGTTCACGCGGATTGACACCACGCCCATACTGCTGAAGACGCAGGTTTACAATCCTGATGTCGTTGTGGTGCTGGACAGCAAGGTGATGGAGACCGTCGATGTGACTGCAGGGATGAAGCCCGGGTCGTCGCTCATACTCAATTCACCTGAAGCTCCCGAAGATCTCGGCCTTCCTTACCATGTGGCAACAGTGGATGCAACCAGGATTGCCACCGATCTCGGACTGGGCAACAGAACAAACCCCATAATCAACACCGCGATGCTTGGTGCCTTCTCAAAGAGCACAGGGGTTGTGGACATGACCCAGATTCGTGAAGCAATATCAGAAATGTCTCCGTCCAAGGCTGATGTGAATGTCAGCGCAGCCGAGAAAGCATACAGTTCCGTAAGGATGGGGTGGTAGAGTTGGTGCTTGTACCACTGGCGGAGACCAGTTCGAGGGCAAACCATACGGGCCTGTGGAGGACACTGAAGCCCGTAATTGACTATTCAAGCTGCATAAGGTGCGAGATATGCTGGAAATTCTGCCCCGACAATGCAATAAATCTTGAGGATGGGCGCAAGACTCCGGCACCCAACCAGAAGGTTATTGCCTTCAGCATTCCGGTCATAGACTACGATTACTGCAAGGGATGCGGAATATGCGCAAATGAGTGCCCGGAGAAATGTATAGAAATGAATTTTGAGGAGGAATGACTGGAATGAGGGAAATAGGATCAAAGACATCAATAATGACCGGCAATGAGGCTGTTGCAGAGGGCGTTCGCCTGTCAAAGGTGGGCTTCATCTCAGCATACCCCATCACACCGCAGACCACAATTGTGGAAAAACTGGCGGAAATGGTGGCAAACAGGGAGATCAGCGCCAGGTATGTTGAGGTGGAAAGTGAACACAGTGCAATGGCCGCTGTATTTGCAAGTGAAATTGCCGGCGTGAGGTCTTACACTGCAACAAGCTCACAGGGTCTTCTCTACATGCATGAGATGCTGCACTGGGTTGCGGGCCAGCGCCTTCCAATTGTCATGAGCGTGGTCAACAGGGCCATTGGCCCCCCATGGAATATATGGTCCGACCAGTCCGACAGCATGAACCAGAAGGACACTGGATGGATTCAGGTCTACAGTGAATCAAATCAGGAGGCCATGGACACGCTCATAATGGGTTACCGGATTGCAGAGGATTCAGGTGTGATGCTCCCCTTCATGAGCATGGAGGACGCCTTCATACTGTCGCACACTTCGGAGCAGGTTGTGATACCGGACCAGGAGCTTGTTGACGAATTCCTTCCCGAATTCCACCTGGATTTCAAGGTTGATTCGGATCGCCCCATGGGCTACGGATCATATTCCACACCTGACGGTCCCTTCATGGAACTGAAAAAGGATATGATGGAGAGCATGTGGCAATCTGCCAACACCATCAAGAAGGTGACAGGGGAATTCTCCGAGATCTTCGGCCGTGACTACGGAGGATTGATTGAGGAATACATGACTGACGGTGCGGAGTACTTACTTGTAGCATCAGGGACAGTTGCATCAACCGCTAAATATGTTGCAGGGAAGATGAGGGCCGATGGCAGGAAGGTGGGAATAATCAGGATAAGGTATTTCAGGCCATTCCCTGCCGAGGATATTGTGCGTGCCACAAAGGATGCTGCCCACATAGGCGTGATCGACAGATCAGTGTCATTTGGATCCGGAGGGACCATGTTCAATGAGATCAAGGCAGCACTTTACGGCAGATCAGACATACCCGTAACAGGGTTCGTTGCCGGCATTGGGGGCCGTGATGTGAAGGAGGATGACATAGAGGGGATGATAGACATGATGGCGGCAGGGAAGGAAGGTACTGTTTTCATAAACACAAGGGGTGATCAGTGATGCCCACATCCATTCCCGAACAGGAACTTATGGAACCTGGGCACACAGCCTGCCAGGGATGCGGTGCAACACTGGCAATGAGATATGTTCTGAAGGCGCTTGGCAAGAAGACCGTGGTCTCAGTGCCTGCCTCATGCTGGGCGGTGATTCCCGGTGCCATGCCAAACAGGACACTGGACATACCAATGGTTTACACTCCATTTGCAGCCACAGGCGCTTCAATAAGTGGTCTGAGAGAGGCACTGGATATAAGGGGCGACAGCGATTACAACGTTGTTGGGTTTGCCGGTGACGGAGGGACAGCAGACATAGGTCTCCAGTCACTATCGGGAGCCATGGAACGGGGACACAACGTGTTCTACATCATGTACGACAATGAGGGCTACATGAACACAGGTGTCCAGAGATCCGGAAGCACGCCCTACGGTGCTGAAACCACAACCACTCCAGTTGGTCTGGATAGAAATTTCAAGAAGCAGCAGAAGAAGGTTGTGGCGGATATAATGATGGCCCAGGGAGTTCCATATGTGGCAACAGCCACCATAGCATATCCTGAAGACCTCATCCGGAAGGTGCAGAATGCCAAGAAGACCAACGGCCCGAAGTTCATCCAGATCCTCGCGCCATGCCCCACAGGCTGGTACTACCCTCCCGAGAAAACCATCGAGGTGTCGCGGATGGCTGTGCAGTCAAGGATGTTCCCGCTGTATGAGTACTCAATGGGCACGTTCAGGCTCACCAGACCCAGCAAGCCTGTTTCTGTCAAGGAATATGTCCAGTCCCAGAAGAGATTTTCGCATATGGACGAGGATGAAATCAGTATTTTGCAGGAAGAAGTTGACAGAAGATGGGAGGGCCTTCTGGAAAAAGAGACGCATTAGGGATAAACAGGCGTCTTTTTCCATCTCCTCCTTAAATATGCGCCCATGAAAGCCAGATAGATTGCAATGCCTCCCACTATGGCAATGTTCATTCCCAGATATACGGGATTTGAGTAAGTTATCTTAACCACCGAAGACTGATAGACCTCCCCATCGGAGAGCCTCAGCACTATTGTTGCGTAGTAAGTGTGCCCGGGATATATGCCGGAGATCACGGTGGATGTGCTTGATGGTGATGTGAAGGTGATAACCCTTGGATTGAAGAAGCCTGCATTCTGGGAAACGTAGAGCTGATATTCAGAGAAGATCTTTCCGCTGTAGCCTGACCAGGTGACAACTCCCATGAAGAAGAACAGCGGGAAATACCTGGTTATTGTTATGAAAGGCATGGAGCTGATGTTTATGTCCAGAGGTTTCAAGGAGAAGTTGAGGTCAAGTGGGGCAAATTTCAGAACAAGGTGCTTGTACTGGGATTCATAGAGATTCGCGGACGCTGATATATTGAGGGTGCCTGAACCCTCGTAAAGTCGATAGTATCCGGTGGAATTCGTGTAAGAATATGACTGGTTTGACACAGATACGACGGCCCCAGCCACAGGGAAGGCATAAACCGCGTCATTCACCGTGCCCTGTATGAGAACCATGCTGCTGGATTCAGGCTGAAGCAATATCTGCGTGCGGTATGAAGTTCCCGGCATTATGATGGTTGACAGGTTCAATGGAATAAAACCAGGGGCGGTGGCGTTGATCCACACGACACCCGGCATTGTTGTTCCGGAAAATGTCCCGTTCTCACCTGCCACAGTAACGTTCTGGATCGTCACAGTCGCATTGCCCTGGAATAAGAAAGCGGAAACTGGCACTGGCAGTGCATGAAGCTCTATGGTGAGGTTCCCGGACGATTTGTTGCTCAGGGATTCAGTGCGGAATCCTGTAGACGAAACTGCGAAATCATTCGTGCCCGAAACCACCGGTATTGCTGATGTATTCCTGACAGCATATCTGGAGAAATAATCCACAACGATAGACGACGGAGGGTTCAGGTCATGGGACACATCAGAGTGGACGCTCACGTTCTGGATCACCATGTCAGGTATGTAAATTATGCGTGTCTCATTCACCCTGCTCCTGTCCACATATTCTGAGGCCGTGATGTTGTAATACCCCGTCGCAGGGAATGAATATGTGTTACCAGCAATGGACGTTCCGTTGACCTTCCATTCAACGGATCCTGTGTAGTTGGAAAGGTGGAACGACCCGTGCACCGGCAAGCTGAAATTAAGCATATATGAAATCAGAGGTGCCGGCGGACCATAGGAGATTGCCGGGGGACTGCTCTTGATATACCGGGAAAATTCAACTTCTGTCCCGTTTATTGCAGCATTCAGTGATGAATAGCCGGGAATGTCAATTCCTGAAAACCTCTGGAAATACATACCTGAGGAATTCAATTGAGTGCCATTGTAAACCCCGGTCAGGCTGCTGAAAGTGAAATTCCCAAGATCAGTTAGATTGTCGTAAGAACCAATGCTTACTCCTCCGGCCACCGGGGTTGAGTTGCCAGCATAGTTGAGAAATACCGGCGCAGGGACGCTGATTTCTCTTGAACTATTGGATGTTGCTGATATCCACCCATTTTTGTAGGTGAGCGACAGGTTCGAGATGTAGTGCAATGGCCCCCATGATCCTGAAATCTGGGGGCCGTAAAATGTCCTGACATAACCGGACTGTCCTATCCTCATCATATAATTGGCGGCAGACGCCGAAACGTTTACGCCAAATTCAATATAATTGGCTGGACTGTTATACAGCCCAACATAATAGAAACCACTTCCGTTCGACTTCATGTTTGAGGTGTTTACGGAAAGATTCAGGACTGAATATACGCTGCTGGCATACGTGGCATTTCCCTGGAGAAGAACCTGCCCGCCGAATCCGGCAGTTATCTTTTCAGTGGCGTTCACCAGTCCCGAAACGCTTGGCGTCCCCAATCCGGTAACAGGATTCCATCCCGGTGCTGCACTGTATGCGCCATTGGTTCCTGTCCTTATCTGTTCAAATGATGAATTGTATAATGGGGTCCTTGAAATCTGATACAGAAGTGGATTCAGGAAGCCCAGGTTCCTGTGGGTGGCCTGATCCATTATGGCTGCTGCAGCTGCCCAGATTGGGGTGGCAATGCTTGTACCGCCCGCCTCATACTGTTTGCCCCTGACAACAACTATCATTCCTGTGTACTGGTTTGCGTCCAGCGAGACGTCAGGGGTCCCCCTTTCAGTGCTGTTGAAGCCAGGCGCAGACTGCCAGTAGGGTGTTGAAAAGAACCTGCTGTACCCTCCTCCGCTTCCGAAACTCTGCCCTTCGTAGAGTCCGCCCCATGCAGTCTGGGAGTATTTTCCATCAAAGAGGCTCAGTGAAGTGCCTCCCACAGCGGTAACATATGGATCTGAGGATGGAAAATTCACAGTTGGTATGCCAGTCCCATTCGCACCATAATAATCTGATCCGGAGTCCCCCGTTGCGGCAACAACGGTTATCCCCTTCAGGTAAGCTTCCCTGTATATCTGTGAATAAACTCCAATTTCACGCTGTGTTAACTGGATCTCGGGATTGCCCCAACTCAGGGAAATAATATTCACGGAACTGCTGTCGACCATGTCGCTGACGGCAAACTGAAGCGTTTGGGTGATGGCTGAAGGGGCAATGTAGAGTAGTATTGTGGCATTTGGGGCCATGGCATGTGCCCATTCAACATCCGTCGCAGTCTCCAGTGCCCATGATGCATTGTACGTCCCATTCCCTGGCTGCCCCTCTGGATAAGCAACGCTCAGATTCGCAGGCGGAAGGCCATTCAACTCATCAAATGCCTTGAGATCATAGGCCAGATTGGGGTCGCCATATGCATCCACTATTCCTATTGTTATTCCTGAACCGGTATATCCTGACCTGTATTCCCAGGTGAAGTTGTATGCGCTTGCGATCTGGGAGGGCACAAAAGCATAGGGAATGACAAGGTCCGGGGTCACCTGCGACACGACATCATAAGGGGTGGAAGTTACGGTGCCGTTGATCAGGGCATATTGAATGCCGAAGTCCTTGCTGGCGATTTTCAGGATATTTGACACATACGCCAGCTGCGCCTCATTAGGATATATGTTCATGAAGCCTCCTGAACTTGCATAGCTCACTCCCAGCAAGCCCAGTTCAGTGGTGATCATTCCTGAATATGTTCCGGGGAAATAGGCAATATAGTATTGTTCATTACTCTGCGTCACATTCTCTCCAGAATGGATGATGCCTGCTTCTATGTTGCTGTGTGCGGAATATGGCTGCCACATAGGAATTAATGCCGCCATGGGTGCTGCCATGAGCAGAACTGCAAGTATCGCGTAGAACTTATTGAAAGGCATCTGCCTCAACTCAATGGTAAATCATATTAATATATCATGTCATGGGCAGGCGTTGCCTGAGACAGACACTTCAGAAAATGTGCTGCGTGAATATTTTCATGACTATTACAGGAACTGGAAGGCTGATCTCATTGACATAGTCTCTGCAAGGGAAATCGGTTTCATCCCATTTTTTGGAACCATGGTAAGGCACAGGGCAGTGCTGAACCTCACCTCCCTGACTGATATGATGAGGCGCATTGTTCCGCGCCACACATATTATTCCACCGCATATTACAGGAAGCCGGAAGAAAAGGTCATGAAGGACAAGGAATGGCTTGGTGCCGAACTCATATTTGATCTGGATGCAGACCATATTCCGGGTGCAGAAAAGATGAGTTATACCGAAATTCTTTCAGAGGTCAAGAAGCACACACACCGTCTCATTTTTCGCTTCCTGATGGATGATCTTGGATTTCAGGAGAAGGACCTGAAGATATTTTTTTCCGGCGGAAGAGGTTATCATGTCCACGTTGTGGAAGATTCCATCTACTCTCTTGGATCGGACTCCCGCCGTGAGATTGCAAATTACATACGGGGTGAGGGATTCAGCACTTATGACGTCCGCAGGTCAATGCAGGAAGCCTCTGCTGTCATGGGTGGATGGAAATCCGACGTGGACAGGCTCTTTGTTGAATTTCTTGCTGAAGTTGCAGACGAATCCAGCAGCCAGGCACTATCCAGCGTGCTTGGAAACAGGAGAAGCGCCGAAGCCTACATCCGCAATCTATCCAAACAGATCGGCTCCGGCGTGCCGGTGAAGAAGCGCGATCTGTTCCTGAAGCCCGGGAGCGAGAAGTACAGGCACATGGATGCCAACGACGAGAAGATACTCACGCACATCATCAGCAAGGTCAGGGACAGCATTGCATGTGAAATTGATGAGCCGGTGACCACCGACGTGCACAGGCTCATAAGGACTCCAGGAAGCCTTCATGGAAAAACTGGATTCATCGTGAAGCATATACCCGTTGATGGGTTTGATTCATTTGATCCGCTCCGAGATGCCATCTATACAGGTTTCAACAGTCGGTCAGCAAGGGTGGACATCCAGCGTCCTCTAAAGATAAGCATTGCAGGTGAAAATTTCAGCCTTGATACTGGTGAAGCTGAGATTCCAGGGGCTGTGGCAGTCTACGCAGTTGCTTCACGGTATGGTAAATTTTTATAATTATTAACTGAGAATAACTATCATAAAGTTAATATATCGTGGACAGATAAACGTTAGGTGTCAAAATGGAACTAAAAAACAGTAAGACGCTGGAAAATCTGAAAGCCGGTTTTGCCGGTGAGAGCCAGGCCAACAGGCGCTATCTCTATTTCGCGCAGAAGGCAGACGAGGAAGGATACCAGGAGGTTGCATCCATATTCAGGTCAACAGCCGATGGAGAAACTGCACATGCATTCGGCCATCTCAAATATCTTGCACAGGTCGGGGACCCTGTCACGGGTGAGCCCATAGGAACAACAGAACAGAACCTGAAATCAGCAATTGCTGGGGAAACATACGAGTACAGCCAGATGTACCCCGGGTTCGCAAAGGTTGCTAGGGACGAGCAGTTTGACGACATAGCACACTGGTTTGAGATACTTTCAAAGGCAGAAAAATCACACGCAAAGAAATACGAAGACACTCTGGCTAAGCTGCCCAAGTAAGGTGGGCTCATATGCAGGAGATAAGATCGGAGGAGATAATTCCTCCCGAAAATTTTGAGAAGCAGCGGGACGAAATCACAAGAAAGATCATTGAAATCAAGAAGACCAGAAGAGTGGAGACGAAGACCTTCAGCTTTCTCTTTGAATCAAGAGACACAGTGATGAACCAGATCAATGAAATGGTTTTCATAGAGAAGGTCAAGGACCCTGAGGAAATAAGGAGGCTCATAGAGGTATATAGTGATCTGCTTCCCCGGCCTGATACATTCAGTGTATCGATGTTCATAGAGTTCAGGGATGAAAGGCAGATGGTGGCTGAGATGCCCAGGCTGACGGGCATTGAGAATACTGTTTATCTCTCATTTGACGGGCACGAACTTAAGGCCACCCCGGAGGAGGGGCGATCGACAGAAGTCCTGGAATCCACTCTTCAGTACCTGAAATTCCACTTCAACAGGGCTCTTGCGGATCAGTTCAGGTCAGCCGAGAACGTCTATATCGAGACAAGGAAGCCGGGCTATTCCGAGGCCGGAAAGATATCTGGGTTATTGCTGCAGCAATTGAAGAGCGAACTTACAGTTTAACTGTAATCCAACCCCTCTTCACAACAGACAATTTATTATTTTTATACCCATCCCAGTCTCATGATTGAAGCCACCATAACGCAGGACGAAAATGAAGTTCTGAAGTATGTAAGGCAATTTGCCCAGAAAGAGGTCAAGCCTCTTGCAAGAGAGATAGACAGGACCAAGTCAGTCCCGCAGAAAATCATAGACAGGATGAATGAACTGGGGCTCTTCTCAAGCTATATACCCAAGGAATACGGCGGAGCAGGACTCAGCTTCAGTTTTCTTGTGAGAGTCATAGAAGAGCTTTCAATGGCATGCCCCAGCACTGCACTTGTACTGGATGGTGCACTGACACTTTTTGCCGATCCCCTCATCATGTTCGGGAGCGATGACCTGAAGAGGAGATATCTCACGAAGGTGGCTGCAGGCGCAGTGGGAGGTCTAGCGCTGACGGAGGCAAATGCTGGAAGCGACGCTGCCGCAATCAAGACCTCTGCAGTCAGGAAAGGCAACGGCTATGTCATCAACGGAAGCAAGATGTTCATCTCAAACGGGCGTATCGCGAAATTCTTTGTTGTGGATGCGGTCACAGACCCCTCCAAGGGTCACAAGGGCATAACAACCTTTGTTGTGGACGCTGATTCACCTGGATTCAGGGTCAGCAGGGACATAGAGAAACTCGGCATACGCGGGAGCAGCACAGTGGAGCTGGAGTTTCAGGACGTCTTCGTCCCGGATGAGAATGTTGTGGGCGAGGTTAACAGGGGATTCAGGGTTGTAATGGAGACCCTGGATTCCGGGCGAATAGGCATAGCGGCACAGGCACTGGGAATCGCCCAAGCTGCCCTTGACGAGGCGGTGGATTACGTCAGGCAGAGGAAACAGTTTGGCCAAGCCATAGGGGATTTCCAGGGAATACAGTTCATGCTTGCTGACATGTCTACGAAACTGGATGCTGCCAGGCTTCTCACATACAAGGCAGCTGAGATGTGGGACAGGCATGAGAATGCAGTGAAGATTTCATCACAGGCCAAACTCTTCGCATCTGATGCGGCAATGAGCATCACAACTGATTGTCTTCAGCTGTTCGGCGGATACGGGTATACAACAGATCTGGACGCAGAGCGGCACATGAGGGACGCAAAGATAACCCAGATCTATGAAGGAACAAACCAGATCCAGAGAGTTATAATAGCCAGAGAACTTCTAAGACAGTAGATGATATGGCTGGGCTGCTCAGGCTGGGCTTACAGTGACTGGAACGATGTGTTCTATCCCCGGGGCATGTCTGGCAGCCTCAGTTATTATGGAAGATTTTTCAACTCAGTCGAGGTGAACGTAACCTTTTACAGGCAGGTTGCTGAAGATACCATAATCCACTGGATAAAGACAGCAGGAAAGCTGGCCAGATTCCGATTCTCCATCAAGGCGCCCGGAAACATCACGCATGATCTGTTATTGCGAGACATCAGATCAGCAGTGGAGGAAATGGAGAAATTTTCAGACAGCACCTTGAGGCCATTGTCCCAGGCACATCTTTCAGGGGCCCTGCTGGTCCAGCTTCCACCTTTCTTCAAGGAATCGCATGCCGCGAACCTGAATACGCTCCTATCAAGCGTGGGCATCCACGATTTCAAGGGCGTACTGGAATTCAGGAGTGAATCACTTGCAAACAGCCCGGCTATCCGGAAGATATACGATGAAACCGGGTACACTCCTGCAAACACGGACAGCCCTGCTGCCAGACTAAAGAGTTATGCTGATTACGGTCACGGAATTTCCTACTTCAGGTTTCACGGAAGAAATGCCGAATCATGGTTTTCAAGCAGCGAGGATCCTTCAGCCAGATACAGATATAAATACAGCCTGGAGGAACTCAGGCAGCTATCCAGCTTCGTAAAGAAGAGCATGGACCTCGGTGACGAGGTTTTCGTTTATTTCAACAACCACCCTTCAGGCAATGCACCGCGGAATGCAATGGACTTCGCAGGAATCATGGGGATGGAATCCGGAGGCCACCAGATGCAGCTTTTTTAGCAGACTTAAATCCAGAACCAATGGCATCCAGGTCAAAATAGAAGCAAAGCGGAATATGCATGGCAGAATTTCGCCTATCATTTTTCTCAGCCGATTAAAAGTTTTAAGCACAGATCATGATACTCAGCAAGGGATGCGGCACATTGAAGGATCTTGTTGAGGGAGCAATTCTAAGGTTCAAATACAAGCAAACCCAGTTTGATGGGATTGTCATAAGTTACAGTAACGGTCTGGTGAACGTGAAACTCAGCAGCGGCTACAACATGACAATTCCGGTAGATTCAATGGACGACGTTGAATTGAGGGGCACAAGAAAGATCGTGTCCACTGAAGCCAGAAAAGGGAAGCCTGATGGTGGAAAAAAAGTCGGTCTCCTTGCAACAGGTGGAACAATAGCAAGCAGGGTGGACTACGTGACAGGAGCAGTCAAGCCGGTGCTGGACCCCGCATTTCTGGAAGACAGTGTGTCCAATATCAGGGAGTTTTCGCTGGATATGGATCTCATGGATCCGGTCCTGAGTGAGAATCTGAAACCAAATGACTGGGTGGAAATCGCCCGCAGGTCGCTGAAACTCCTGGAGAGGAATGGGGGAACCATAGTGCTGCATGGCACCGACACTATGTCATATACTGCATCAGCCCTGTCATTCATGTTCCAGGAGCAGACTGGCCCAATCCTTTTCGTCGGGTCCCAGAGGAGCTCCGACAGGCCAAGCAGCGATGCATTCCTGAACCTTGAGGCTGCACTTGAATTCTCCAAGGTGCCAATGGGAGAAGTGGGCGTTGTGATGCACAGGAACATCTCGGACCATGAAGCTGCATTGCATCGAGCGGTCAGGGTCAGGAAGATGCATACCTCAAGAAGGGACGCATTCCGGACCCTTGGAGGAAAACCCATGGCAGTTTATTCATCTGGTGCTGCCAGATTCAACGAAGGCCCGAGTCCAGCATCAGAAAGGAACGTACTAATGGACAAACTTGAGCGTAAAGTTTCAATGGTGTATTTTCACCCATCTCTCGAACCGGATGATCTGGGGCAGATGCTGGATGGCAGGCGGGCCTCAATAATAATGGGAACCGGGCTGGGCCATGTGGGAAGAAGGTTCTATGGCATAATAAAAGATGCGGTGGATAGCGGAGTCAAGGTCATAATGACATCACAGTGCATAAACGGAATGGTTGACATGAACGTCTACTCAACTGGAAGGGAACTCCAGTCCATTGGGGTAATCCCTGCTGGATCAATGCTTCCTGAGGTTGCCATGGTGAAGAGCATGCACCTTCTGGGCAATTATCCAGATGAGGATTTTATTGGGCTTTTCCTTAAGAACATGCGTGGGGAGTTCAATTTGAGAGACGGACTGGGGGATGAGCCCATATGACCGCGCCTGTAAAGATAGGCCTGGAGATTCATGTGCAGCTTGGAGGCCGGAAGTTATTCTGTGAATGCCCCACAGAAAGTGATGGGACCAAGTCTGGATCAATTTACAGGAAGCTTTCTCTCTCCACTGGGGAGATGGGCAATTATGACCCAGCTGCAGTTTATGAGAGGGGCCGCAGCAGAGTATTTGAGTATGAGATCTCCGACAACAGTTGCCTGGTTGAATATGATGAGGAACCTCCGCATGATGTTAACTCAGAGGCTCTTTTGAAAGGCCTGGCTGTTTCACAGGCGCTCAACTGCAGGACTGTTGATGTTCTTGAGTACATGAGAAAGATCGTTGTTGATGGCTCCAACACATCTGGCTTCCAGAGAACAGCCATAATATCTTTCGGAGGCTGGGTTGACACAACACGTGGAAGGGTGAGGATCAGCACAATATGCCTGGAGGAGGATTCCGCAAGAAAGATTTCAGACGCATCGGCCGAAGTATCGTACTCACTTGACAGGCTTGGAATTCCATTGCTGGAGATTGCAACTGAACCTGATATCTTGGACGGTGAACACGCCGTTGAGGTCGCAAAGCAGATCGGTGATATCATACTCCTCTCAGGATGGTCACGCAGGGCCCCGGAATCAATAAGGCAGGATGTGAATTTTTCCATGGGTTATGGCCGGGTTGAAATAAAGGGCGTGCCTAAACTTTCAGTAATAAGGGATTGCCTTCTGTATGAAAAGGAGAGACAGGCATCACTGAAGGAGATGGCTGACAAACTTGGAAGTAACTGGGAAAATGGAATCGAATTCACGGATGTTACCGAATTGTTTGCTGAAACCGGATCCAAGGTCATAAGGCGGTCTCTTGAGGCTGGAATGAAGGTTTACGCCTCCCTGCTCCCAGGATTGAACGGGTATCTCAGGAACGGTACATACAGGCTTGGAAGAGAGCTGGCCGATGTGGCAAAGCTGTACGGTTCCGGTGGAATAATGCACTCAGACGAGCTTCCCGGCTACGGGGTCAAAGGTGAACTGGAACCATTGAAGGATATGCTGAAACCCCGGGCAGATGACGGATTTTTCATCATAGTATCGGATGATGCACATATCAGGATCATAGGAAGCGAAATGAATGCGAGGATTTCAAAAATTCTCAGGCTTGATCTGTCGGAAACCAGATATGCTGATGCCCAGGGCGAAACACATTACCTGAGACCGCTTCCTGGCGGTGAAAGGATGTATCCGGAAACAGATATCCCTAATTATCCAATAACACGGGAACTGATGAGGCGATCGCAGGAGATAGTTCCGAAGAGCAGGGAGGAGCTTATTGCCGAATTTTCCAGAAAATATGGGATATCCCAGCAGGAAGCCTCATCAATAATAGTGAACAATCTTTCCAGCGTAATTGATGACTACACTTCTGTACTTGGCAACGGAAAACTCGCCTCAAGGTTACTGCTTCAGGTTATCCCTGATCTTGCCAGGAAGGCGACCAGAAACATCAATATGGCAGACGTAAGGAAACTGCTCACTGCACTTGCTGGAAGGAGTGCGGTGAAAGAGGAATATGAACGTGCCCTGGACCTCCTGATTGTGCAATCCATGCCCATTGATTCAATTCTGGTCTCTCCAGAATTGAAACACATAGATGATGGTGAACTGCGTAAAGCCATTTTAGCGCTCTATGAAGGAGAAAGCATAAATGAGAAAAATCTCATACCTCGCCTCAAGGCAACCGTCAAGGGGATTTTTGATCCTTCCACTGCTTTCAGGATATTCAAGGATATTTCCGGGGAGCAAAATTAAATATAAAATTTAAAATATTGACGGTACACCTTGGAAAATAAGCCCAAATCCGATCTGCTAAACAATTCTTAAATAATGTCTAACGATACTCACTGGATGTTGGACGGATACATCCCATTGCTAATCACCCTGGTTCTAATGGTTCTCGGGATGATCGGGCTGTTTATGCTTCTTCCCACACTTGGGGAAAGCCGGTACAGGCCAAATAAAAAGTTTAGCATGAAACCGGATGATATTGTTCAGAATCTGGTTCTTGAACGTTCACCTCCCGCCAAGGATGGGTCATACCTTGAGCCGTATGAAACTGGTGAGGTTGCCCGGGGAGAGATAGGGAAATTTGTTACGGTCCAGTATTACGTTATAATGCTTCTTTTCATACTTTTTGATGTGGATATGGTACTTCTTTTCCCGTGGGCATTTGATTTCAAGGCACTTGGGATAGTCCCGTTCCTTGAGACAATCCTGTTCCTTGCAATGCCACTTTTTGTGGTTTACTATGCTTTCAAGGAAGGATATATGAGGTGGCAGAAGTGAAGAGTGGAGAAGGCGGTGCACTTACAACAACAGTTGATCAGGCCATGGAATGGGCAAGAAGCAACTCGCTCTGGCCCTTGACCTTTGGACTGGCATGCTGCGCCATTGAGATGATGGCAATACAGGCTTCCAATCTGGATATTTCCAGGTTTGGGAGTGAAATTTTCAGGAACTCACCCAGGCAGTCTGATTTGATGATAGTGTCAGGAACTGTTACGAAAAAGATGGCTCCCAGGCTGAGGAGAATTTATGATGAGATGCCTTACCCCAAGTACGTCATAGCAATGGGTGTCTGCGTCATCCAGGGAGGGCCATATCATCTTGGATATTCTGTTGTCCTTGGTGTTGACAGGGTAGTTCCTGTTGACGTATATGTTCCCGGATGCCCACCGACCCCTGAAGCGCTGACCTACGGAATAATGCTGCTTCAGAAAAAGATACGGAACGAAGCGGAGAGGTGATGATTGTTGGTTGAAATTATTGAGGAGACCAAGGGAAAGGATGGAAGGAGAAACCTCAAGGTAGCCAAGGAAAATCTTGTTGAACTGATAAAGGACCTGAAGAGCAAGGGCTACGACCATCTATCCCTGATTACCGGCATTGACCGAAAAGACAGGCTGGAAGTCGTTTATCACTTGCACAACATGAAGAAAAATGAGTACATAGTGGTTAGAACTGAGACTATGGACGAAAGGATGCCAAGCATTTCATCCCTGTATGCCGCAGCCAACTGGGAGGAGCGTGAACAGTACGACATGCTGGGCATAGTCTTCGAAGGTCATCCAAATCTTAAGCGCCTGTTCCTGCCAGAATCCTGGGTTGGTCACCCGCTCAGGAAGAACTACGATCTGTCTAAGGTTCAATATATAAACATGGATGAGGATGGGAACGATTACGCAACCTTCGATCCCGGAGATGGTTGGTAATGGTTGTTGAGGGCGAGAAGATAGATCAATCCAAGGAGTGGGTTGAACTCAATATAGGTCCACAGCACCCATCCACCCATGGCGTACTAAGGCTCAGGGTAAAGCTTGATGGTGAAACAGTCAAGGAGGTTGAGCCAATTATTGGATATCTCCACAGAAATGCCGAAAAACTCTGTGAAATGGATTATTACTGTGATTCGCTCATTTACTTCGACAGAATGGACTATGTTGGCGCCATGAATATGGAGCTTGGCTATCTAGAAGCTGCTGAGAAAGTTCTGGGGATACCGCCACCTGAGAGGGCGCAGTGGATAAGAGTAATAATGGCGGAACTCAACAGGATTGCAGCCCACTTGGTATGGGCAGGAGCGTTTGGCCTTGACCTGGGTATGCTTACGCCTTTCTTCTATTGCTTCATTGAAAGGGAAAAGATACTGAGGATTTTCACTGCAGTGAGCGGTTCAAGGCAGCAGACAAACTACATGAGCATCGGTGGAGTTTACCAGGATATTGATGATCAGATTATCTACGACATAGACCAATTCACTGAAGAATTTCCCAAGAAACTTGAGGAGATTTTCAACACATTTGTGAAGAACGACATATTCATATCGAGAAACAAGGGGGTGGGCATACTTGAGCCGGAAGTTGCCATAGAATATGGGGTAACGGGACCAATGCTCAGGGCCTCGGGAGTGGAATACGACGTAAGGAAGGCTGAGCCATACCTGGTTTACGATAAGCTGAATTTTGACATTCCCGTATCATTCAAGAAAGACAATCTTGCCAGATTCCTTGTAAGGTTTGAGGAAATGCGGCAATCCATAAGAATAATAAAACAGGCTATAAAGAAGATACCCGATGGCCCGTATTTCAATCCCAAGGCAAAGAAATCCCTGATGATAAGGCTAAGGGGAGAGGGGGAAGCATATGCAAGAACGGAGTCCTCCAAGGGTGAATTTGGCGTCTACATTGTAGCAGATGGAAGTGTAAAACCCTACAGGGTCCACGTGAGGAGCCCCGCCATGAGGAACCTGAGTGTGCTGCCGTATCTGGCCAAGGATGTCATGATAGCTGACCTTTTCTCAATATCCGGCACCACAGACCTCGTGTTCGGCGAGGTGGACAGATGAGCGTACTGGAAAGATTGGCTGCATTCTTCGCAATACTGGGACATTACCCTGCTTATATTCTGGCTTATTTCTTCGAAACTTTGTTCATGCTGATTTTCGTAGTGATCATGCTCATAGTCATGATATACCTCTTCCGTAAATACATGGCCCGTGTGCAGCTGAGAATAGGCCCCAACAGGGTGGGAAAGGCCGGTACACTGCAGCTCATAGCTGATGCCTTGAAGCTCGTTGGAAAGGAAAGCATCCTTCCAAGCAGGCGTGATGACCTGCCTTACAAAATTGCACCAATAGTTGTTTTCCTTGGTCTCATAATGGCTTTTGCCATCATTCCATATGGGGATTTCTATTATATCGGGTCACTGACAATCACACATTCCAATGTTTCCCTCCTGCTTCTCTTCGCGGCACTTGCCATTATGCCTGTTGGAGAAGTTCTGGCAGGTGTGAGCTCAAAGAACAAGTACGCTGTACTTGGGGCCCTGAGAGGAGTTGCCAAGGATATCTCCTTTGAAGTTCCAATGATGATATCTGTGCTTGCCCTTGTCATGATGGCATCAGCTAGGACTAACCAGCCTCTCAACATGGTGAACCTCATTTCCGTTCAGTCCATTCCATATGGCATACCGCAAGTGATCGGGCTTGGTGTTTTCTTCATCGCAATGATCGCAAGGGCTGCATATTCTCCATTTGATATGAGCGAGAGTGACAGTGAGCTTGTCTCAGGCCACTCCATCGAGTATTCCGGCATGAGGTTCGGAATGTTCTACATGGGAATGTTCGGAAGCATCTTCCTGGGTTCAATGATAGTGTCCCTCCTTTATCTAGGTGCTTACAATGGCCCATTTTCAGGAGATGCAGGCTTCGTTTATCTCTTCATAAAGGCAATGATACTGGTCATACTGTCATTCACAATCTGGCTGTCAGTTCCAAGGATAAGGATAGACAGGTTTGTCAATATGGGATGGAAGTATCTCCTGCCGGCAGCCATAATTAATCTGGTAATTGCAGGAATATTAACTCTGGGGTTGTCGCTATGATAGAAGTTAAGGAACCTAAGAAGGAAATACCGCTGATAGGCACTATAAAGGCAGTAGTATCTGTGGGAAAGCACGTTTTACAGAAACCGGTAACAGTTCAGTATCCTGAAGAGAAACCCGATTATCCTGACAGGTTCAGGTTCAGAATATTCCTGAGCCTGGATGACTGCGTGGGATGCACCCTCTGCGAACAGGTCTGCCCCAACAAGAGCATAACAATGCAGAAAGTGAACCGTGATAATCCAAGAAACAAGAGGCATATCTATCCGGATGTTAACTTCGGAACTTGCACAATATGCCGCAACTGTGAGGAGATCTGTCCTACCGATGCCATTTACCTTACGCACACGTTCGAGCTCGCCAGGACAAGGAACAGCTTCACGTATTCCCCAGAAGAGCTCTCACTGCCTGAGGACGAGGTGATAAAGTGATCTATACCATTGTTCTCATACTGTTCGCCATTATACTGATACCTCTTGCGCTCAAGACCGTTGCAGAAAAGAACCTTACGCATTCTGCGGTTTATCTGATGGTCTTCTTGGTAATGCTCTCTGCACTCTTCATATTCCTGGGTGGATCAATAATAGGGGCAGTTGAGCTTTTGGTCTTTGTGGGCGCAGTAGTAACACTGCTTGTGTTTACCCTGATGCTCAGCGGAGGTAAGGAACTTGAATAACAAATTATCAGCAGTTGCGGCTGCCCTGTTCCTGGTTGTATTCGGAATTGAAGTGGCAAGGATACGGTATAATTTCACCCCGTCTTCACAGAACATTGCCCAGATCGGAACCACTCTGTTCGGAAAATACCTCATACCGTTTGAACTGCTTTCGCTCATTCTGGTGGCCGGAATCATAGGCATGTTCTATATAGCAGGGAGGGAAGATTAATGCAGATACTTCTTGTGAGCATGCTTTCCCTGATCCTCTTTGTAATTGGTCTCTATGGGGTAATGACGTCCAACATCGGCATTAAGATGCTGATCTCTCTTGAAATAATCATCAACTCTGCAATTCTAAATCTCGTTGCCGTAGCAATAGCCTACGGATCAGTTGATCCACTCATAATGGCGCTGTTTGGCATCGCCATAGGCGCAGTGGAATCAGTTGTGGGCCTCAGTCTGCTCACAGCCACATATAAAAAGGTCGGCAGGATTGCCATTTCCCTGCTGAAGGAGATAAAGTGGTAACATGTATTGGCCTGGTTGGTTCATATTTCTAAGTCCTCTCATTGGTGCCCCAATAGCTCTCGCAGTTGGGAAGCGTTATAAATCGCTGGCAGGAATCATAGCATCTCTTGCTGTTGGCGGAGCACTGGTTGCCTCCATCATAACATTTTTCTATGTCGATGCCGGAACGGTTGTGTCAAACAGCTCAAAACTTTATGTCATAACTGGGCAGTATGCATATAACCATTACCTGTGGTTCTTCAACATTGATATTGGCATATTCATTGACAGGCTGTCCATAATGATGGCACTGATGGTGTCATTTGTGTCATTGATGATACATCTCTTTGCGTTGTATTACATGAAGAACGATCCAAACAAGCATGTGTATTTTGCTGAAACTTCCCTGTTCACGGCGGGAATGCTTGGTCTTGTGGTGGCTTCGAACCTGGTTGTATTCTTCCTGTTCTGGGAACTGGTGGGACTGTGTTCATACCTTCTTATAGGCTTCTGGTTCTTCAAGCCAAATGCCACAGCTGCTGCCAAGAAGGCATTCATAGTGACAAGAGTTGGTGACCTGCTATTCCTTGTAGGCATGGCAATCCTTTACGATTCCCTGGTTGGTTTTCCAGGTCTTGGCAGCAACAGCCCGCTCAGCATACCATTCCTCATCAATAACGCCAGTCTTATTGCTTCCTATATAGGAAAGAACACCTTGGGTATTGTTGCAGTATTGTTTCTGGCAGGAGCGGCAGGTAAATCTGCACAGTTCCCACTTCACGTATGGATACCGGATGCAATGGAAGGTCCAACTACGGTTTCCGCCCTTATCCATGCAGCTACAATGGTTACTGCCGGGGTCTATCTTGTCGCCAGGGTCTTCAACATATTTTACGCAGCTGCACCATTCGCACTCTATTCAGTGGTCATACTTGGAGCCTTTACTGCGGTTTTTGCTGGAATAATCGGAATATTTGTAAATGACATAAAACGCATCCTGGCATATTCAACAATAAGCCAGATAGGTTACATGTTTGCAGCCATAGGCCTTGGCGGCCTGTTCGGTTATGCTGCCGTACCGCTGGGAATGTTCCATCTGGTTGTCCATGCAGTGTTCAAGGCACTTCTGTTCATGGCAGCCGGTGCCATACTCATAGCCCTTATGGACCTCAGGGACACAAGGGAAATGGGCGGATTGTGGAGAAAAATGCCCATGACAGTCACTCTTCTCTTCATAGGGTCACTGGCATTAATCGCATTTCCCGGAACTGCTGGCTACTTCTCCAAGGATTCAATAATTTCAGCTTCCTGGCTCTACTATACGCATTATGGCACTGCCTGGAGCTTTATTCCATGGATATTCCTTGCTACCGGCACGCTTCTAACCACACTTTACACTTTCAGGATGTTCTTCCGGGTCTCCCTCGGAAAGCCCAGGTCACATCTGGCTGAGCATGCCAAGGATCCCTCTGTCTGGGCACTGATCCCGCTGTTTATCCTGGCTGCAGGGGCGCTTTTACTCGGTCTCATACAGACTCCTTTCTATAAATTCATCACTCCGGAAGCCTTTGTTCCGTCAGTTCCCATTTACATTGAAGCCATACCCATCACGCTCCTCGCCATCGGCCTCATTGTTACATATGTTCTTTACGGCACAGACAGGTGGAGGCATATGGATTTCAACAAGAACAGGCTTTACAGGCTGGCGAAGAACAAGTTCTACCTAGACACACTGTTCACAAATATAATTGCCGAGAGAGTCATAGCGCCAGTATCCGGCGGTATCGCCTCATTTGAGAATGCGTACAACAACGCGGTGGACAAGACAGGATCAGGAACACTGAGTCTTGGGTCATTCTTCAGGAAACTGCAGGACGGAGTGGTGGAGAACTACTTTGTTGTCCTCATAATAGGCATTTCCATTGTTTTTATCATAATGCTCCTGGCGGGGTTGATGTAACTTGTTCATTCTCATACTTTTCATAATAATGGTACTTGCCTCACTGGTTTCATTCGCTTTTACGGATCGCAGGCGTGAATATGCCCTCATTGCCACGGCCATATTCCTCGTCGCCACAATAGTATACAGCATACTGAGATTCAGCACGGGTTACGGGGCCGGAGGATTCCGTTCAGTAAGTGTTTACAATCTTGCGCCCTCCATTGGTATTGCGTTCTCCATTGGGGTCAGCGGCTTTGCCGACGCACTGCTTATTCTTTCAGGAATAGTCATATTCATCGCGGCTTTCATAGCCGGCAAGCATGAATTCACCCAGACAATGTATTCATACATCATGATAACCGAGGTCGGGCTCTATGGAATACTTATTTCCAGAGACTTCCTGTTTTTCTATATATTCTGGGAGGTGGTGCTTATACCGGTATACTTCATGGTTGCACAATATGGGGGGAGAAACAAGGATCATGTTTCACTGAAGTTCTTCGTTTATACCCACATAGGCTCCGTGTTCCTTCTCCTTGCCATATTCACAGTGTACGCATATCACTATGACGCAACTGGAGTATTTACCTTCGAAATAGGGGCGCTCATGCAGTCGAAGTACATTGACATGATTCCAACAGCTCTCAGGTACTTCGCATTCTTCGGCTTCCTCTTCGCATTCCTGGTGAAGATGCCGTCTTTCCCGCTTCACTCGTGGCTTCCTGACACATACGAGACATCTCCATACCCGGGCACTGTTATACTTGCGGGGGGCTTATCCCTGATGGGGGGTTATGGACTGTTTGGGATACTTATGCCAATATACAGCTCCCTTGGGACCGGTGTACTGCAGCTTCTGGTGGCCCTGGGCATCATCAGCCTCCTCTATTTCTCATTCACAGCACTGATCCAGAAGAACCTCAAGCGCATGATGGCATTCGCCAGCGCAGGGGCAATGGGCTTTGTCACACTTTCATTCGGCGCCGGCCTCCTGGAAGGCACAAAATATACCGCCAGCCTTGAGCTTGCTGGAGGCATGTTCCAGATAGTGGCTCATGGGCTCATCATGGCCATGATATTCACGGCGCTGTATTTCATAAAGATGAGTACAGGAAAGGAAACAACCTACGGACTCGGTGGCATTTACCGTGAGGTGCCCATGCTCAGCACATTCCTTCTTGCCGGGCTACTGGCATCCCTTGGTCTTCCGGGACTGGCAGGATTTATCGGTGAGTTCTCAATTCTTGTGGGGTCTTTTGCAGCAATCGGCTGGCTCATACTACTGGTGATACTTGGAATGATAGTGACCGCATCTTATCACATATGGGCCGCACAGAGATCGCTATACGGGCCTTATAACGAGAATCTTGGGAAGATCGCCGACGTGACGCCATCCAGATTTGCCATACTTATGGGGACATTCGCTGCCATATTCATTCTTGGAATAGTTCCAAACCTGATCTATGGCATACTTGTATCCTATGTTGGGGGAATAATCTAATGACAGCTGCAATAATTTCACTGAGTGGAGCACAGGCTCTTGTAACCTTCACGCCCGAGATATTCCTTGGGCTTGTGGGGTTCATAATCCTTGCCCTAGGAACCTTCAGAATCGATAAGCGCATAATCTCATGGATCTCCTTTGGAGCTCTGGGAATATCTGCAATCCTGGTATTCCTCCTTTCTCCCGTGGGAAAATCCCTCTTTTACGGCACCTTCCAGTATTCAGACTTCGGAATATACTTCGCCATAGTCATGCTGCTTTCCGGAATGCTCATTTCCTATCCGGCAACAAGGGCAATTAAATCAAAGAGTGAGGTATTTTACGCAACCCTGCTCTTTGTCTCAGTTGGCATGATATTTGCCGCATTCAGCTACAACATAATCACGCTTTTCGTGGCATTTGAATCGGTTAGTATTGGGACATATGTGCTCGCAAGCTTTGGCAAATCCCGGCGTAACCTGGAGGGCACAATCAAGTACTTCTTTACTGGAACAATCGCAACGGCATTCATACTCTTCGGGGCTTCATTCTTCTTTCTTCAGACCGGAACCTTTGATCTTCAGGTACTGAAATCAGCCCCACCTACACCGGAACTCCTGATTTCACTAGTGTTCCTCATAATCGGCTTTGGCTTCAAGCTGGCAATATTCCCAATGCACCAGTGGGCACTTGATGCCTATGATGGCACAGAGAACTCCATCTCTGCGTATCTTGCTGCTGGAAGCAAGGTCCTGGCTTTCCTGGTGATACTGAAGATATTCCTTGTGGGTTTCTCCTCAGATTTCAGGGATGTTTCATATCTCTTCATCATACTTTCCATACTGACAATGACATACGGCAACGTCGCAGCCCTATCTCAGAACAACCTGAAGAGGCTACTGGCATATTCCAGCATAGCGCAGGCGGGGTACCTCATACTTGTGCTTGCAGTGGTGGGCTTTGTGGGAAACACAAATTCTGCAGTGGTTGATGTGGCAGTTGCGGCAGGAATGTTCTATGCTCTCGTTTACGTGTTCATGAAGGGAGGGGCTTTCATAACACTGAACCTGGTCAAGAAAGATAATGTCATGATCAGCGATATTTCGGGCCTGGCCAAGAAATCACCTGCAACTGCAGTAAGCTTCGCAGTGATGCTCCTTGCACTGGCAGGGGTCCCAATAACGGGAGGGTTCTTTGCCAAGTATCTTCTTTTCCTGTCACTCATAGAGGGGAACCTCTGGTGGCTGGCCATAATCGCCATACTGAACAGTGCAATTTCTGTTTTCTATTATTTCAGGATAATTCTGTATATGTTTGGTAAGGATCCCATTTCTGGAGAGCCATTTGATATGTCAACCTCAGCCAGGGTGCCCATTTACGCTTCCGCACTCATAACAGTGGCCCTATCAGTGGTTGTCATCTGGTGGCCCTCCCTCATAAGCATGGCAAACGGATTATTCGGGTGATTGAAATGTCCATAGACAGCGATATGGAAATAATCAAGAGTGCAATAATATACGGCGATATCGGAGATGCGGAGAAGGTCATTCAGAGGCGCATAAGGAATCTCGGAATCATCCTGAAGCGGAGAAGCAGACCGGAACTGCAGGGGTATCTGGAGTTTCTGAAAGCTCTTGACAGCCTCCTAAGATCCCAGATTACACTGGAGCAGTTCAAATCAATTAGCGGAGGAATCCATGGCCTTGAAAACCTTCTCGAAAGGCAGACAGGTGAACATGGTTATCTGCCTTCGCTGTTCTATCTGCTGGAGCTTGCCATTGACCGATACGATGTCAGGTTTCCTGAATTTGACATGAAGAGGTGCGATGATCTATGACTGCAAGGTTTGACGATTGCTTTTCCCACATTGAGGAGAATGAGGAGTCTGCGGCGGAATGCATACACTGCCTTAAGAAGCACGGTGAACAGGTTATGTATGATCCAGTGCAGAAACGCCTGATCCTTGGCAGGGAGATATACGACGACAGTTATGCCAAGGCAATGCAAACACTTACAGACCTTCTGAGAATAACTTCACTGGAAGATTATCAGGCCATGGACCGGAAATATAATCTCACAATGTACTGAAGAAATTTCGCTACATGTGAGGTCAATTTTTAAGTCAAGTCCTGCATATTTGTACCCATGTCTCTGGAGAGAGTTCCCCTGGTGAATCTTAAGAAGGAGGATGATCTCAATGTTGTCACAATATCAAATGGAGTGAACAACACCCTCACCAATGAAGGACTCAGGGACATGTTGATGGCCCTGACCGAAGCAATTTCTGGAAACAACAATCCCATAATGATCACAGGAAGTGGCGAGAGGGCATTTTCTGTTGGCTATTCAGCCTCCTGCACCAAGATATCTGATAAGATGCATCTGGAGGAGGCCTATTCACTTGGAACTTCTATTGCAAGGATAATACTGAGGAATGACCGGCCCGTCATATCCGCCATAAATGGCTATGCCCTTGGCCTGGGACTGGAGATCGCATTGTGTTCTGATTTTATAATCAGTTCCGGGAGATCGCACTTCGGGATGCCGGAAATCAAGTTCGGGATCCCCTCACTCACAGGTTTTGTTCCTGAAATACCAGACAAGTATCCCGGCGGTCTCTTTGCCGCAGTTAAATCAGGCGCGATATTCGGAATACAGGAAGCACAATCGTTCGGCATGATAACAGCAATCATAGATTCCATGAATTTCATGAGAGATGCCGAAAATTACTGCAGGAAGATGGAGACAAGGCTGGTGAGCATGCTCAAGCCAGCGGAACGCGTTGGCCAGTACAGGCAGGCCATAGATTCTCTTTTCTTCAGGATCTATTCACCCAGCTGCCTGACAATGACTGAATTAGAGCGCTTCCGTAACAGTATTTGATTCCTTCTGCCCGTATTTTCTCTGGTACCTCATGGCAAAATATGCGCCCGCGAAATACAGTGCAATCATGGGTAATGACATTACCATCATTGTGAATCCAAGCACTCCGGGGGAAAATATCATTCCAAAGACCAGTGATCCAACGATTGCATACCTCCAGTACTTGTACCAGGTTTCAGCCTGAACCATGCCGGATCTGGTGAGTCCATACATGAACACTGGAATCTCAAATGCAACTCCAAAGCTCACAACATACAGAAGTAGAAAGGACACAAAGCTCATGACGCCCATGGTGGATTCGGCCCCCAGGCCGATGTTGAAATTGTGAAATATGGTGAAGAGTTCCGGAGCCACAAACCACAGGCCCATGAATGCGCCCGCTGCAAAGAGGAGGCTTGCTGGCACCGTTATGACCCTTATGAGCTCCTTTTCGCTCTTCTTAAGTGCAGGGCCGATGAACTTGCCTATCTGGTATACGATATTGGGCATGGCAAATATAAGGGAAAGAAACAGCGCGGTGTATATGTTGGCCGAGACTCCATCTGTTGGCTTCAATACAAGTAGCTGGGTTCCGTTGGGAATTATATGCGCCTCCAGAAGTTTCAGGAACTGTGCAGGAATATTGTGGTAAACGTCAAAGGTGATGAACGGGAATGACACACCAAATAATGTCACCCTGTGTATGGAAAAAATCAGGAAGAATATAAAGAAGAATCCAAACACTTCAAGAATACGGACTAGACGAAAACGCAACTCATCTATATTCTTAAAGATAATTGGCAGGAATTCTTCGTCTGTCATTGATCATTGAGCTTCAGTTTCTCAGCGATTTCTTTCGTAAGCTGTTCGTGGGTCTTGTTTGCGGGATCTATTCCGAGGTTGCGTGCTATCTCAGTATAATCTATGGCTTTGTTGGCATCAGCAGCTGCCGGTGCCGGATTCATGGCTTTCTTGATCTCATTCTCAAGCTCCATCTGCCCGCGCTTGAATTCGCCCGTCGCTTTTCCAAGGTTCCTGGCGAATTCCGGGATCTTCTTGGTGCTCCCAAAAAGCAGGAGTATAACCGCTACAATGATCAACCACTCTATGGGTGAATCAAACATACCAATGTAATTCAACCTGCTTATTTAACCTTTTATGGAAAAAAGCGGACCAGATGCGCAGAGGCTTTCTTATTCAATGTCCAGCTGGACATCGTAGCCTATTTTCCTGAAGGAATCAGCATCTGCCTTAAGTTTGTTCGCCAGGTCATCTGGAATGGAAGCAAAGGATAATGACAGCACCCGCTTTGTGGAGTTAACAACCACAAATCCCACAGTCTTGTCTTCCGGCATGACCTCGTCCGTCCTGGAAAACTCCTCAATGAACTCCTGCAGACCATCTTCCACATAATCAGTGGAAAGCACATCTGCCAGGGCAAGAAGCGATTTGCTGACATTTGAGAGATCAACACAGATTACTGCGGGGTGCCTCTCCCCCACAGTGATGTTGTACATGGCACAGAGAGTCAAGATATCACGCTTTGACTCTTTTCAGGTACCAGCGTTCGGCTCCCGCTTCCTTTTCTCTTGCAAGAGCATCCTTCAGCGTGCTAGGAGCTGATGCAATCCCCTCTTTGCCCGGTTCCCAGTTGGCAGGTGTGGCCAGTTTCTTGTCCCAGTTGAACTGGAGAGCTTTAATGACACGTATGATTTCCCTGATACTCCTTCCAGTCTCAGCAGGATAGTATATCATCCATCTTACAGTCTGGTTCGGATCTATTATGAACACTCCCCTTACTGTTGTGCCAACCTTGGGATCCAGCAGATTATACTGGGTTGCAACCTCCCTCTCAAGATCTGCAAGAACAGGGAATGGAACCTCAATGCCATATTTGTCCTTAATGTCCTTGAGCCACGCTATATGGGAATATATGCTGTCAACACTGAGCCCTATAAGTTCCACTCCAAGTTTCTTGAACTCCTCATAGGATTCTGAAAATGCCATGAATTCAGTTGTGCACACAGGTGTGAAGTCTGCAGGATGCGAGAAAAGCAAAACCCATTTACCCTTGAAATTTGATAGAGTTATGGGGCCCTGCGTTGAGTTTACCGTGAAGTCCGGTGCTTTCTGTCCTAATGTTACTGCCATTTTTTTATCACCAAATAGTTATTGTTTTTTGATATATTAAATCGGCGAATGGTGCAACGTCACAATTTTTCTGCCAGATACTTGGCAAAGTAGGTTATTACCATGTCAGCTCCGGCCCTGAAAATCGATCCTATGGCTTCTTCTATTGCATTCGCAGAGAGATATCCTGCATCCACGGCGTTCCTTATCATTGTGTATTCACCGCTAACACTGTATGCGGCCAGGGGCAGTGAATATTTCCGCCTTGCTCCTCTAATCACATCAAGGTAGAAGAGGGCAGGCTTAACCATGATTATGTCAGCGCCTTCCTTTACATCCAGATCTATCTCCCTCATGGCCTCCCTGGAGTTCCGGGGGTCCATCTGGTAGCTCCTGCGGTCCCCGAAGCTAGGAGTCGATTCTGCTGCCTCACGGAATGGCCCATAGAGAGATGAGGCATATTTTGCGCTGTAGGCCATTATGGGGATTCTGGAATATCCAGCGTCATCCAGTGTCTTTCTTATCCTGCCTACCTGTCCGTCCATCATGCCGCTTGGTGCTATGAGGTCCACGCCTGCATCGGCATATGTCTTTGCTATTTTTCCATAGGAATCCAGAGTGGCATCATTGTCCACATAATTGCCTCTGAGTATACCGCAATGCCCGTGGCTGGTATATTCGCACATGCACAGATCGGCAATTGTGATAAGGCCGGTTTTTTCCTTGCTGATGTTTATGGCTTTCTGGACAATGCCGTTCTCGTCATACGCAGAGCTGCCGGTCTCATCCTTGTTCACAGGAATTCCAAAGAGCAGTATGCTCCTGACTCCGGAACTCTGAAGGGAGAGAAGGTGGTTTTCAAGTTCGGACAAAGGATAACGGTGTATGCCTGGCATGGACTTTATTGGGACTGCCTTTTTTGCCCCCTCATCCACAAAGACAGGCATTATGAGTTTTTCAGGCCTAATGGCAGTCTCTGCAACAAGATCACGAATATCCTGGGTGGTTCGTAATCTCCTGGGTCTTGATACTGGAAACATGTGTGGCCATTGCAAGCTGAGATTTAACATATGCGAGATGACATTCACCGGGCATTAGATGCCATGAAAATGAATCAGCTGCCATGTCCGCATGTGGGCGGATGACCCCGTGGCTTGAGAACGCTCGAACCCATGAAGCCTCCACAAACCATATCTGAGTTGAATGCGCCCATGAAGGCCTGGAAAAAGAGGTAACATATGTTGTTGCTTAGGAACAATACCTAATAATCTCCGAAGTTGAACGCTGTACTCAGGGTTGCAGGTCTAAGGCTTGCTTCAAGGATCAAACATATTTTTGATATTCATAGCACTATCCTGTTGAGGTCATTGTATCAGTTACAGTCATCGGGAACACTAGTGCTGCCATCCGAGAAAGTTGGCAAGTTGATAGAAGGTGCAGGAAAGGAAAACGACTGCTTCACCCAGGTCAGGGATCAGGCCATGTCATCAAAGGAGAATGTCTGCTTCACAGGGGATCTGGCAATAAGCTTCGAGATCAGTGGAAACCGTATTGCAGTAATAGCGAAGGCTAAAACTGAATTCCTGCACCAATCAATAAGGAGGCTCCTGGACATTTCATATTCAGTTTTAAGGGATCTGGCAATATGCACCCTGGACGACGCTTCGTTCGATGTTTCAAAGCATTATGTTGAAATCAGGGAAATAGCAATCACAGCCATACGGGAAGCGTAGGAAAGAACAATCTTCCTTTGCTTTCACACAATGTCGAACAGCTTTATGTCCGGCCAGTGTGATTTGTCATATTCAGGAATGGCAGCATAGGAGATTCTGGGGGCTGAATTCATCAGCGCATAGCCACTGACTTCCTTGAAATGGATGGCAAGATTTGAGTAATGGCTTATTTTGCCGTAATACTCGTCATCTGCTATTATTATGGTTGCTCCTGTGGGCCTTATGCCGTTTATGAGGTTAACCAGGTCTCCGAAGAAGTCTGGACCGTACGTGAACATCAGGAAATCCGTGGAAAAGAAATAGAGGTTTGGCCTGGATGATGATGACATGAAGAAATCTATGACGTCATTGGGGAAATCCTCTACAATGCTCTTTCCTTCAAGATTAATTACAAACGAGTTGGCCCTCTTGGACTTCTCGGCTGTTATGTAATGTTTCATGGTTTCAGGATCCATGACGTTGACAAGTATCCTGGAAGTCTCATAGCTGCTGGATGTGGCATCAATGACACCACGTCCCACGGAAATTGCGTTTTTTATGAGATTGTTCTTTACCAGGTTGACAACATCGTTGACAACGTTTGAATTGTCTTTCCTGTGAAACATTATCACAGATCCAAGGGGAATTGATTTCGACCCGGTTGGGGTAAGTTTGGGGAGATCGGACGAATCAAGCGGTACCTCAAATTCCTCATGGCTCTTTCCCGCCTCAACAGCAATGCGGGTTTCAGGGTATATTATGAGGTTTTGCTTGAACGGGTCAAACCTGCCCTCCTTGAGTGTGTACAGGTAGACTGGCGTAGATCCCAGTGAAACTCCCCTGAGCTTCTCAACGGTGGCCCTCCTCACAAGGAAATCCGAATCAACGTAGTAATCCATTGATACAACGCCATCCGAAAAGTACTCCAGCTTCTGGTTCTCGTTGGCTTCAAGAATTGCAATAATATTGGCTCCGGATTTTTCCACAAGATCAGAATGTATGACGGAAAAGAGCGTTAGACTGCTCATGTCGTACTTCTCTGACAGGGCTTCCATGGAATCTATGACAATCAGTGGGTTGTTCCCAAAATTTGCATCTACAAACTCATAAATGGATCTTATGTCTGGCAGGAGATCCGTTATGTTGAGGATCAAGCCCTTGTTGAGGGAATTTGAAATCTGGCCCTCCTCGATCATTCTTTCAAGTTTCTGCAGTGAATCGGTACTGACCGATGTGAGGTCTGACTGTGCACCTGCTTCCCTGTTCTTTATGGATACGTCCTTGAGCCACGGGAAGGATTCAAAAAGAGAATCATCGGAAAACCTGGATGAAAGATAGCATACGGGAGTGTCTCCAAGGATGCCCTCCAGGTATCCAAGTGCGAAAGTCGTCTTGCCCGCACCGGGCTTACCCTTGATTACCAGCGACTTCCCGAATTTCTGGCTGAAGAAATTGTCAAGTAGTCCAATCAGTCCTTCTCTAATTTTCAAGAATGCATCATCTCTCCAGGTCGTTTATCTTTCTGGGGCTCCATTCATAGCAGTACCTTGTAATCTGTCCAAACTGGATGTGGTCCATGGATTCCTCGCCCAGGACAAGTATCAGGTATACTTCCTTTTCCATTGCGGCGCTCTTTATCAATTCAAAGGAGCGTGCCACATCATAGAAGGAATGGTAAACTATCATCAGGTCAAAAATGTCAATAAAAATCAGGTAGGTCGAACCCTCATTTATCCTCTTGATTATTGTATCCACAATAAATGTGAGATTCACCGGCCGGTTCCGCTGCGCTCCGATGGAATCAGTCACCCAGATGAAGTTCCTGTCATTGAGGATTTCCGGCATCTCCATTCTCAGATTGAATCTTGAAACAACAAGGGATCTGTCCCTGTCAATATGCTTTGATATGAGCATGGAGGTGAAAAGGCCGGTGTTATCAGGGTTAGTGAAATATGTGTTTCCAGGGTAAAGCCCATTCTTGGCCAGGTATATTGTGGTATCATTAATTGTCCTGAGCTTCCGGACTGTATGGCTTGAAAGAGCTTTCCTCAGGCGGTCACGGGTCTCATCAATGTTGTCCGGGTCTATGGGCACAAGCTCAGATGAATATCTTATCCGTTCATTCACTTCTGGAACGGACCTGTACATGAGTATGAGGAGGAATTCTCTTTTTTCTTTGAGGAATAGCTTCTCATCCTCACTTGGCATTCCGCCATCAACGAAATATATCAAAGTGGTGGGGCTGGCCTCCTCCAGAATCCGGACGCTCAGTTTTTTCAGCAGCTGGAACTCCATGCCAGTGGGAGCCATAAGCTCCCTGAGCATATCCTCTTCACTGCCAGACCCATCATATACAAGAATCATTGTCTCTAATTTAAACTTCAAGATTATTTAATTTTTGCCATTGTGCCGTGCCAGTTTTCTCATGAAATTTCTCCTGAATCTCTAATATTTCTAATATTTTAAACATAAATGTGCATGGAGACATAAATAACCGTGGTAACCCATTCGTATCAACTGTGCGCTTTATTTGGATGCCTAGGCACAACTTTAAGATTGAATAAGTGATTTTCTGTCATGGTAAGAAAAAAGATTTCAGTAGTGGGAGCCGGAAATGTTGGGGCTACTGTGGCTCAGTTTATAGCGCTGAAGGAACTCGGCGACGTATATTTATTCGATGTGGTAGACGGCATTCCTGAAGGTAAGGGCCTTGATATTATGGAGGGAAGCCCGCACTGGGGCACTGATGTTGAGGTGAAAGGATTCACAACCATAAATCCCGAAGCATACAAGAATATGGAAAACTCAGATGTCATAGTTATAACGGCTGGACTTGCAAGGAAACCAGGCATGAGCCGTGACGATCTCCTGAACAAGAACCTTGAGATCATGTCAGATGTTGCCAGGAATGTCAAGAAATATTCCCCGCATTCGAAGGTCGTGGTTGTATCAAATCCTGCCGATATAATGGCATATGCTTTCCAGAAGGTTTCCGGAGTGAAGCCGGAATACATAATGGGACTTGGCGGGTCACTTGACAGCTCAAGATTCAGGACTTTTCTTGCAATGGAACTTAACGTATCGGTCGAGGACGTCAACGCATTCGTGATTGGCGGGCACGGCGATGACATGGTGCCGTTCATAAGATACTCAAACGTCTCAGGCATCCCAATCAGCAACCTTCTTTCAAAGGAGAAGATTGACGAGATTGTGAAGAGAACGAGATTCGGTGGCGGGGAAATAGTGAACTACCTCAAGACTGGAAGCGCGTATTACGCACCTGGCATCTCCATCACTGCCATGGTAGAATCAATAATAAAGGACAAACACAGAGTCATCCCATGCGCAGCCTACCTTGAAGGGGACCATGCAAAGCACTACGGCGCATCAGGCATATTCATCGGCGTTCCCATAAGCATAGGCTCAAACGGTGTTGAGAGAATATACGATATGGACTTCACTGCCGAGGAGAAAGCCCTCTGGGAGAAGACTGTTAAGGGAGTTCAGGAGAACTGCAAAAAGGTTGACGACTTCCTGAAATCCAAAAACTAATTTTTCCCAAGAAATTTTTTATAAAATTCCGGATAGGTCTCGTAAGGGATCGGATCGGGGATGCTGGCCTCCATGAATCCTTTCAGCCTCAGGAGGCAAGAATCACATTTTCCGCATGCTTTTTCTCTGCCAAGGTAACATGAGGTGGTAAGCTCGTACGGCACATTCAGTGACATTCCTGTTCTTATTATCTCTCCCTTGGTGAGGTATTGCAGGGGAACATTTATTCTGAAGGGGTTTTCTGCTCCGGCCACTGTTCCCATGTTCAACGCATTTTCGAAAGCGTTGTAGAAGGCGGGCCTGCAGTCTGGGTATCCGGAGAAATCAACTGCATTGGCGCCGATGAAAATATGGTTTGCGCCTATTGATTCAGCCATTGATGCTGCTATGGAAAGGAATATGATGTTCCTTGATGGCACATATGTATTGGGGATGCTTGCCTCTATGTGATCCAGCGACCTGGTTTCCACATCCTTCTGGCCGGTCAGGGCACTGCTTGTGACTTCATTCAGATTCATCCTGACCACATGCCTCTGGACGTGGTAATGTTCCGCCACCCTGGCAGACGCTTCAAGTTCCCTGCTGTGCCTCTGCCCATAATCGAAGCTTATGGCTGTGCAATCGTATCCCTTGCTCAGGGCGATGGCCAGAACTGTGGTGGAATCAACCCCTCCTGACAGGAGGCATACTGCTTTACCAATCATCGGGTCACTTCCGAACATGCACCCTGCCCGGGGCTCTCGTAAACGCAAACTGCGACCCTTGTGATATTCCTGTGACGGAATATTTCCCTCTGTGTCTTTTCAAGTATGCTTTTGGAAAGCAACTCACTTGAGCTCATTTCCCTGTCGAGCAGATACACGTCGCTGAGAGGAAACTGGAATTTCTTTCCTGCATATGCAACCAGGCACACATCTCCGTCAATTGTGCAAGTGGAGAAACCGGAACGTTCCGGGACAAGTATTCTATGGTCCAAGGGTTCAATGGCTTTTCTAATCAGGGACTTCAGTATTCCATAGTCCATAAGCACGCCTTCCACAGGTTCACCCTCAACTTCCACATTTACGTAGTAGTTGTGTCCATGGAGATGGGCACACTTCTCTATTGTTGGTATGAAATGTGCTGCCGAAAAATCCATGTGGCCAAGTGACCCATCAATCATAAGTTTCATAATTACTGCATATTGACATTATTCTTAATTTTTGATCAGCATTTCTGGGGATCTGAATCAATCATGTGAGAAGCTAGGAACTATCCATGAGGAATACACTTTCTGATGTTGTGGTTGCAGCAGCTCCCTTCATGGGTGAAATATTCCGAGATAAAATCGCAATCTTTATCCGGAACCCCATGACATTGTCCCATGATGCAACCAGGGAACTTGGGCAGCCGTCGCATTGCATTCAGATCCTGTTGCAAGACCTTTAGCAAATAGAGATCTCATGAATGTCTTCGGAGGTTACGATCTTGAGTTTGAAATATATACAAGTATGTGATTATGTTGAGCACCAAGTTAGGGCGCGTGGCCCAGTCTGGATATGGCAGCAGCCTCCTAAGCTGCAGATCAGGGGTCCGAATCCCCTCGC
>JAMCUV010000019.1 GCA_023379345.1 Thermoplasmatota archaeon | reverse complement strand
CCACTATGTATACCACGGAATCTGTGAGATATGTGGCTGATATGTAGCTGACATTGAGGGTCTTCTGGGACGTAAGTACAGTGATCTTGTCCTGGAGTGTAACCTTGCTCTGCATCAGCAGATCCTCGACATACGTGAAATCCGCTTTTCTTCTGCTGGATTCTTCCATTATCTTGTTCAGTGAATACCTTATGCTTGCAGGACTGAGGTCAGGGTATTTCTCCCTGATTTCTTCTGCCAGTTTGCTTATGTTTATGATCCTGTCCTTCAGGAATGAATATGTTTCAGGTCTTAGCTTCAGGAACTGTCTCACAGTTGCCTCCACTGTACCTCTCCCCTTTCTCGGTTGAGCCATACTATGGGGATTGTAATGATCATATAATTTTTGTTAATCATTCTTCAGAACTGCCAATAATAGTAATGCCATATGCACAGCGAATTGTTTCTGCTAAATTTTTAACAATTATTTCCGCTTCCCATTACCGCTGGAATCCATATGAGAACCGCCCGTGGGATATTTGCCTAAAAACAATTGGTTTCTTTCGGGTCTCTGGCTGTCACGCCTGGTATCTTAGTTCTGCACGGAAATGTGGAAGTATATATCTGGATGTGATATGCACAGGAAATTGCTAATAACGGAGATATTTCACAGCATACAGGGAGAAGGGCTTCTCATGGGCATTCCCATGATATTCATAAGAACAAACAGGTGCAACCTGAGATGCAAATGGTGTGATTCCACATACACATTCACCGGCGGAAAGGAAATACCGCTTCAGGAACTGGTTGATACTGCATCTGGTGCTGGCGAGGAATGGATATGCCTCACGGGAGGAGAGCCACTTCTCCAGAGGGAAGCCCCTGAATTTGTAAGGGCTGTTACAAGGGCAGGAAAAAAAGTGCTCATAGAAACAAGTGGGTCTCTTCCTGTTGATGAATACACAAAAATTGAAAACGTTGCCATAGACATGGATGTGAAGACTCCATCATCAGGAGAAGAGAAGAGCCTGAGGCTGGGTAATCTTGAACTCCTGAGAAAGTCAGATTACATAAAGTTCGTAATAGCAGATGAAAATGATTATGCATTCGCAACTGATTTTCTTTTGAAACACCATTTGAGATGCGAAGCTGTTTTCCAGCCGGCATGGGGGACGGATATCAAATGGCTGGCAGAGTCTGTGTTGAAACAGGGCCTTAATGTCAGGGTACTTCCGCAGCTTCACAAGATCATATGGGGAGAAAGAAGAGGTGTATGAATGTCGTATGATGCAATATATTCTGGCAGATTCTACTTCCGGGATGAGTTCAGAGAACTTGAGGTTGCCGTCAGTGATGGGGTTATATCACACATAGGAAAAGCTATCACGGGGGCGCCTGTCACAAAGCTGGAAGGGGCAGTTATTCCGGCAGGAACTGACATACACGTGCATTTCAGGGACCCTGGGGAAACAGACAAGGAAGATTTCAGCACCGGCAGCCTCTCAGCCGTCTATGGTGGGACCACTACAGTTTATGATATGCCCAATAACCTTGTTCCCGTTTCTGACTATTCTGTTTTCCAGGACAAGCTGTCATCCGTATCATCCAGATCATACTGCGATTTCGGTCTGTATTCCCTTTACAACGGCAAGAACGCCGATCTACTAAGCCCCAGTAGCAGTGGCATAAAGATATTCCTTGGGGGAAGCACAAATTCCACTGCAGTGGAGCAGGTTTCTGACAATGACCTTAAGATCCTGGATTCCATGAATGTACCTGTGGTGTTCCACGGGGAAGACGCGGCCTGCCTGAAAGCCAATTTCATCCCTGAGGAACATTCATTGATGGATCATGACCGGGCCAGGCCTGAGCAGTGTGAGTTGACATCTGCAGAGGTGATTTCCAGACTGCCGCTGAAGAAGAAGATCATGGCGCATATAAGCACACCTGAAAGCCTTCCAAAGCTGAAGGGCAAGGCCATGGCAGAAGTCACGCCCCATCACATCCTTCTCAACAATGAGATGGAGCTGGGAAGCTGGGGCAAGGTCAATCCACCGCTGAGATCAAGGGATACGCAGCGTAAGCTCATGGATAGCTATTTCAGGGGAAGTTTTGACATTCTTTCCTCGGATCACGCGCCCCACACAGAGCATGAGAAGGAAGAGTTCTTCCAGGCTTCTGCAGGCATCATAGGAGTTGAGACCAGGATTCCGCTCATGCTTGCCCTTGTTGCAAACAAGACCATCCCGTTCAACCTGGTTTACAGAACTGCAATTGCCAATCCTGCTGCTGCCATGGGCATCAGGAAGGGCATGATACAGCTGGGCTATTTTGCGGACTTCATGGCCGTGAGATTCAGCGAAGGCACAAGGGTGAACCAGGACCGCCTTCATTCCAAGACCCCAATTTCACCCTTTAACGGTTTCCAGGCAGTGTTCCCCCACAGCGTTGTGATGCATGGCGAAGTAATCCTTGAGAGAAATGAATTTGTGGGTGACAGAAATGGAAAGTTTGTGGGAAACCTAAAATGATTCCAGTGATGACAGGATTTCGGCGGACCCATCGCCATATCCCGACCGGGCAATGTAGTCTGCCCTCATCTTCAGCTCTTCCTCCGCATTGGCTGGCACAGCTTTCCTGACACCATCCATGAACATGGGAATGTCGTTCAGGTTATCTCCAATCACCAGAACTTCCTCTGGCCTGAGCCCATACCTCTCCATAAGGTAATGCAATGCGAATCCCTTGTTCTGCCCCACATTGAGGATGTGCCACGAAAACCCGCTGTTTGTGATTTCCACATTATACTGGGCAGACAGCGGCGATATTTCATTTTCAACGGTTCCCAGGGGATCAAAACCCATGGAACACAGGCGCCACTGGTTGGTCATTATGCCCTTCGCAAGCCCTTTTTTCTCCAGGTGCCTGAAGAATGCCATGGGCCTGTCCATGGTGAAGAATTGAGTGATGCTGTCCTCGATCATTGCTCCTCCATTCTCCGCAAACAATGGAGCCTTCAGTCCAAGGTATGTCCTGAACGTGTACATGACAGGAATCACGTTCCCGCTCACAAGGCTCACGATAACACCGCTGTCCTGAACATTCCTGATCTGCTCGGATGCCGATGATGACAGTACACGCCTGCTGTCCGTTATTGTTCCATCTATATCACTGAGGACAAGCTTTATCATATAATTCTGTATCAATCCTCCATTAATAATGGTGCACAGAAAACCTGAGATCAACCTTCATGCCATTGCGGTAGAAAGGATCGGCAACATGCATAGCCTTGCTCTTGCAACAGTGGGTACAGACGCTGATCTTTCCAGGGAATACATAACCATAATGGAAAGAATCTCATTCAGGTTTGACATAACCCTGCCTGCAACCATCAAGCGTTCCTATTGCAAGGCATGCAAGAAACCCTATACGTCACATGATACCGTGAGGCTGAAGAAAGGGCTCCTTGAAATAAGATGCAGCAGATGTGGAAATGTAAGGCGGATTCCCTATAGAATCAGTCGCTGAGGGTTTCTATCTGGAAAAGCACCTTGAATCCCTCAAGGGTCGCCTGAATCTTGTCAGCGAACCATATTGAGTCCTCGGTTGTTGCGTTATCTCCCCACTCATAAATCATGTCCTGTTCGCCTATGACTGGCTTGAAGCCAAGAGACCTCAACCTATTTATAACTTCACTGGGTTTTGCACCTTCACTGGAAAACGTAACTTTCAGATAGGTTTTCATCGGTTTCGCGCCTTAATTATACATAAATATAAATTCTTTTGCTGTGGGATAGCGAGAGTGCTGAATATTAATCGTAAAGGTGTCAGGCATATCCCACCCTGAATGTATCATATTCGATTCCGTTGTTGAATCTGTTATGAAGGAAAACAAAAATATGTGTGATATACTCTGGCATGCATCACCATTATTTCCATACAGCCTCGACCATTTCATTCCTGTTCCTGGGCAACGGTTCCTGAGATTGCATAATCCGGGACTTCGTAAGGTTCCAGATGTGTGTTGATGCCGACGAAATAGAATACCACTGCTATTCCAGCCATGAGGAAAACATCAAACGGGAACTGGATTATATCCAGGTTCATGCTTCCCACATACGAAATAATGGGAACAGATACCAGAGTCAGGATAAACCATATTGAATTTTTTAGATCCACCATTGTGGCTGATTTCTTCCACAACAGGTATCCGAAAATTGCAAGGCCAGCCAGAGCCACTGCAGTCATGTACAGTGTCGTGGGGTACCCTGACCAGTAGATAAGCAGGATGGCGGCAACATATGCAATTGGCGAAATTATGCCTGCCATGGGAAGGGTGAAATAACCCTCCCTGGATGCTGTCCCGATTTTACGAAGCACTATCAGTGCTACCGGGCCAGACGCATATGCAATTATGCTCAGATCAGAGTTCAGTGATACCAGGCTCTGCCACGACGGTGCAGGAATCAGGAATATTGCCATCAGAACAAGGTCAAAGACCAGTGCGATTGCAGGAACAGAATATTTGTTCAGTTTCGAAAGGAACCGTGGGAAATAACCCATGTCGCCAAGTGCATAGACGACCCTTGAGGTGGTGGTCTCATATATTGCGGCCGTCCCCAGTGGAGATACCACTCCATCGCCCAGGAGTATTATTGCAAGCCAGCCGATGCCCAGTGAGGTTGCGAGCACCACCATGGGACCTGAGGAAAATCCGGATGTGGCCAGGGCAGACCAGTCCCCCACGCGGATTCCATTCCATGTCATGGAGCCGATGAATGCCACCTGTACAAGTATGTATATGGCAGCGGATATGACCAGACCCAGTATTATTGCGATGGGCACCGTCCGACCGGGATTTTTGGCCTCTCCCGATAGTTCTATGGCCTGCCTGAAACCCAGGAAAGAGAAAACTATTCCAGCATTTGGTATGGCCACAAATATTGATTCAGTGCCTTCAGCGAAGAAACCCCCTGCCGTGAAGTTTTTGATGGAGAAGAATGTCAGTGCAAGGACAATTGCTGTCATTGTCGGTATGAATATCTTGGCCAGGGCAATGTAGCTGTTGGCGCTGGAGATTGCCTTCACGCCAAAGCGATTGATCACAAAGAAAACCACCAGAAATCCAAAGGCGAGACCAATACCGGGCATTGTCAGGTTCCCTGACCTTGAAATTAAGCCCCCCACCATGAAATTCATGTATGTAACCGCAGCAACGGCCTCAAGTGGGGGGGTGGAAACGTATCCCAGGAAAAGAGCCCATCCATTGATGGCCGAAACCGATTTGCCGTGACTCATTTCCGGATAGCGGGCTGCGGCGCCCCCCAGGGGTATTTTCCCCCCAAGTTCAGCGTAAACAAGTGCCAGTGACAGGATCATCATTGATCCTATTATCCAGGAGAAAATGGAGGCGGGTCCTGCTATTGAAGAGGCATAAAACTCCCCGAAAAGCCATCCGGAACCAACCATACCGGTTACCGATGCCAGTGTCAAATGAAATATTCCAAGTTGCCTGCGTAAGGCCATAAATCAACCCATCGATTCATTCATTTAAAATATTCGTTTGAATTTGGACATTTTTTGCCAATAAGTTTAAATTTGGACATTACTAATCTTTTTAGGATACATACATGCAAAATAATGACAGTGTGGCATCAAAGGTAAGAGAATATCTGGATCACAATCCCGACCTGTGGAAGGCTGTGGACATGGGCGTCATAAATTACAGTGCCATGGCACGGGCCATATCCTCTGACGCGGATATTCAGGGTGAGGATGCCATTGTGGCAGCCCTCAAGCGCATGCCAAGGTCCGGTTACTCCGGGCGCAGGTTCAGGGAAGTTATCAAGTTGTCAACCATTGAGACCAGATCAGGGATTACTGTGCTCATACTCCGGCCATCAACTGAAAATCTGAGAATGCTCATAAATGTAACCAGGAATATTGTGGAAAGTTACTCTGAATATAGAATCATCCAGGCATCCCAGGGTTGCGGCCTGGTCATAGGTGATGATCTGTTCGGCAAGATAAGCCAGTTGATCCCGAAAAAAGAGATAATAGATGTTGAACAGGGCCTTGGAGAACTCATAATTATCAGTCCTCCTGTAATTAAGGAGATGAAGGGATATGTTTCATACGCCTCTTCCATGCTTTCCAACAGGGGCATCAACATAGTCCAGATTGTTTCATTCTACACCGACATAACCTTCATCCTGAGGCCCAATGATGTCCTGGGTGCACTGAAGATATTCATGGGCGAGAAGAGCCTCAGTTAGTGGCCTCATTCCTTCTCGCCTGGAAGCTCGTCCACTTCCTCCCTCTTCAATTTTGACGGCCACCAGTTATACTTCTTCAGGTAAAGCATGATTGCAGGAACAAAGAAGGGCCAGCTGACGAATGTATCCACAAGTACTCCCAGTGCCAGCCCTATTCCGATTTCCTGAATTATTCCTATACCGCTGAATGCAAGGGATCCAAATGTTGCAAACAGGAGAACACCCAACGTGATTATAACGCCGCCATTCTCTTCCAGGCTCACCCTGACTCCTTCCTCATCACTCTTCCCCTTGTAGGCCTCCTCGCGCACCCTTGTCACCATGAAAATATCGTAATCCAGGCCAACTGCCAGAAGTGTTATCACGGTGAACATCGGGAGGAAGATCAGAATTGGAAGGCCTGCATAGTAGTGCACTGCCAGATAGGTAATGGCCAGCGAAATTATGACGGATGCCAGCACCATGAGGATCAGCCTCAATGGAGTGAAGAGGCTGCTCAGCTGAATGAGAAGAACCGCAAAAATTGCAATGGCAAGGATTGGCACCATCTTTATGAAGCTTGAGAGAGTGTATGAATAGGCGTTGTTGAGGCCTTCAGTAATGCCTCCCACATAAACCTTGTAATCAGACCCTGTGCTGGAGATCACTGAAGGAATATCATTCACAAATTTTGTGGAAGGATTCAGCCAGGCAAGTTCACTGAGCTGGTAATCTATTATGACATAGCGTGAGTCACTGCCAATGTAGCTCTTCATCTCGGAAAGATACTGAGAACTGTAAGAAGATCGTATGCCGGAAAGATTTGCAGGAACGTAATCACCATACGGGTAGGTTGGTCCAAAGACCTCCGATACATGGCCACTGGTCAGGAGTTTCTGCTCAATGGCAGTTACCGAATTTATCTCAGTGGTATTGAAGGCAGTACCATTGTAAACTGGAGACTGGAACTGCAGGATCACGTACCCCCTGTCAAATAAATCACCATTGAAGCTGGAGTTTACCACCTTTATGGCCTGTATTCCGCTGCTGGAAGGCACAAGATTAAAAACATCAAAATTTGACGGGGTCTCAAAATAGACGTAGCTTGCAAGGAGTGATGCTACCACGAAAATTATCACAATTTTTCCCTTATTGGCTATGACAGCGCCGGCAATTTTCTTCATGGTCTTCTCTGCCGGCAGGTGCTTGTCAGTTGAAATTTTCGAGGGCCAGAACAACTTTCTCTTTCCACGGTTGAGGATTGCCAGGAGAAGGGTATTGGCAGCCAGAATGGTTACGATAACTCCCACTGCATTTGTAATGCCTGCGTCACTGAAGATGGGCACATGTGAAAGATACAGGACTATGTAGGATATTGCTACGGTAATTCCAGATGTGAAAACCGCATGCCCCGACCACTTTGCTGAAACTACGGAAGGATGCTCATTCCCTGATCTTATTTCCCTGCGATACCTGGACATTATGTATACGACGTAGTCGCTGGCCAGTCCAAGCAGGAGAATAAGCAGCAACGTTGGAGTAATGAATGATACTGTGCCATGCAGGATGTACTTGTACAGTAGGCCATTAAGGGCCATGGATACCTCTGCTGACACCCCGAATATCATCAATGGAAGAAAAGCGGCCACCGGTGAAAGGAAGAATACGCCAACAATAATCACTGAAAGAACTATGCCGATGAACAGGGCCCTTTCCATTCCACTTATGGATTCAGACCCCAACTGGGAGCTCAGTGCTGAGGAACCAGCAAGATATGTGCCAACACCATCCACACCATGGAATGCGTCGGTATAGATGCTGGAAACCTTGTTGGTTTGGGTTAAAGTAAGATTTGAGCTGACTAGGAGTATTGTAATTACAGTGGAATTATCATATCCAACGAACTGGTGCAGTACATAGCTCTGTGGGACTGCAGGATAACTTGAAAAATTATAATCCAGCATGAGTTGGGATATTGTCACATTCAAGTCGCTTGTGATATTGACAGACGATACGAATGCCTGAATCCTTTCAGGGTTGATGGCAATCAGTGGACTGCCTCTGAAGTAACTTATTATTCCATTTGCAACCACTCTGTCACTCTCTGACTGAAGAGCCACGGAATCAGCTGGTTGAGATAAATTGTAAGCGTCTCCTGCCAGCTCATACGGAGTGATGTTAAGGTCGTTCTGTAAGGCAGAAACAATAGTGCTGTTGGAAGATATGCCCTGCGCAAGTATTGGTACGGTAAAGTTGTAAGCGAATCTTGAATAAAACTGTCCGTCTGTATTGATGGGATATTCCGTTACATTGAATGTTACAGCAATGGGCAATTTCGCCTGATAGAATAAGGCGGCGAAACTTCCAAGAGTACCACCCTGTCTAATCACTACCCCCAAGGTATTGTTTAAACTCTGGTTCAAGGAGGCGCCTAAAATAGAGGAGTTGATATCGTTCAAAGGTTTGCCTGGATTTATTGCGAAAGATCCATTGAAAAGCGCTGCAAATGTGTTAAAGTATGGGATTCCAATTTGCATGAAAAGAGGATTAACCATACCAATATTATCTATGAAATGTAGCGTGCTGTTATAGGCGGTAGATGGACTGTTCACTTCTGATAAGTTACC
>JAMCUV010000018.1 GCA_023379345.1 Thermoplasmatota archaeon | reverse complement strand
TGGTTCTTATCTTCCAGAACTGAGGACGCCTGTGGTTGCTTCGGAGGAAACACAGAATGTATAAATGTATAAGGTGTGGAAGGCCACTTGAGAAATCCTTTGGAACTGCAGAGATTGAATGCGAATGCGGTTCAAGGGTTTTCATCAAGGAAAGACCCAGTATAGAAAAAGTCATACTGGCAAGATAATATTATGCAAGGTTTCTCCGGGGACCAGCATTTCTCCATCTGCTTAAGGTGCCTTGGCAGGGCATATGCCACCATAGGACATGGATTATCCAATGTGGAACGCGGCAGGATTCATCTTACTGAATCCCTTCCCATACTTTCTGAAAAGGGAATTGCCATCGTAGAAGAAGACCAGTGCTCAATCTGCAGATCCGTGTTCAGGCGCATGGACGATTTCGTGAATCTGGCCCTCAATGAATCCTCAGGGTATGAATTCAGCACATTTCTTGCTGGAAGCACTTTTCCCCAGGACGTTTCCGATGAAGAAACTCTCCTGCAGGGTTTTTTCGGAAACATTGGGGAGTCTATCAAGAAGGAGTTCAACAGGGAGGTGGGCAAGGCAATCTCCGACCGCACAGGAAAGGCCGTAGACAAAATATCTCCGGATATGACGTTTCACTTTGATCTTGAGTACTACCAGGTAAAGCTGGAAATCCGAAGCCTCTACATTTACGGGACATACATCAAGAACAGGCGTGGCATACCGCAGACGCGCTGGATACACCAGGACAACAATGGGGTTTCCGTTGAGCAGATCATTGGCGATGTAGTGATGAAACATTCACTATGCACAAACTACTTCCTCCACGGTTCAGGTCGTGAGGACGTGGATGTCAGGATGCAGGGAAATGGCAGGGAGTTCGTTCTGGAGGCCCAGAATCCCAGGAAGAGATCCATAGACCTCATGACGATCCGAGATGAAATTAACATGACAGGGGACATTGCCGTTGACAGTCTCAGCTTCACATCACGTGAAACCGTGGTGAAGATCAAGGGCGCGAATCATGACAAATCCTACAGGGTGATTATCACCGGGGACAATCCGCTGGATCCGCAGAAATTTGCGCAGGCGGTATCGCGACTATCTGGAAAAGATATTTATCAAAGGACACCATTAAGGGTATCCAGCAGAAGATCAGATCTGATCAGGAGAAGGAACATCAGGGAGATGGTTCTGGAGCAGATTTCCGGGAATACGGCGGTCTGCGTTGTAAATGCTGAGGCTGGCACTTACATTAAGGAACTCATTCACGGTGATGAGGGGCGCACAAATCCAAGCCTATCCGGTGAATATGGGTCTCCATTGAAGGTTCAGTCCCTGGACGTGATCTGGATATACAGGTAAGGTGAATTAATGGTTAAGATGTCGCATGGCTCCAGAGCGGGCTCCAGAAGCAAAATGACAAAGAGATACAACGAAAGAGGACTCCCTGCGGTGACTCGTTTTCTCCAGGAGTTCAAGGAAGGGGAACTTGCCGCTATAAATATTGAGCCGTCCATTCATGCAGGGATGCCTTATCATGGTTTTCAGGGACTTACTGGCAGGATCACTGGAAAACAGGGCGGATGCTACCTGGTTACGGTGAAGATTGGCGGAGTTCACAAGCAGATACTGGCCGGTCCCGTTCATCTCAAGAGAATTAGTGGGAACTAAATGAAAAGCAAGTACGTACCAGTTTCAGAGGCATATGAGATACTCTCAAAATCCAGGGAGCACACTCCGCCTGAAGCAGACAATCTGGCATACTGCGAGGCATTCCTGAAGGTGAAGGCCAAGGATGCCCAGAAGGATATTTCAGAGCTCATGAAAACCTATAAACTTTCAGAGAGGGTAGCAGTAAAGCTTGTTGACCTCCGCCCGAAGACCAAGGAAGAGGCAGTGAGCATACTTTCTGGCTACAGCGTTATTTTATCTGAGCAAGACTTAAATAACCTCATTAGCTATTTCAGTGACGATTAAACTGGAGGTTATTATTTTTGGAAGAATACGCCTATGTCATAGATTACCTGCCTCAGGGCAGATCAGAGGACAAGGGGTACCGCAAGACTCCTCTGGTTCTTGCAGTGGGGGAGACAGAGTTCAAGCTTCTTGAGATCATCCCGAAGGAAAATGCTGTTATAACAATAGGGGACCGCATTTACATAGGCAAGGAACCAAAACTCAGGGACAGAGTGCTTTCTGTCAAGCGCCGCATATCCTATGCTGACCTCACAAGCGCTGCCCAGAATGAGCTTCCATTTGTCCTGGAGGGGATCGTGAACAAGAGGGAACCTGACTTTATCAAATTTTTCAATGAGGCAGAATCCATCAATGCGAGAATGCATTCACTGGAGCTTCTTCCCGGACTGGGCAACAAGACCATGTGGACCATAATCGAGGAAAGGAAGAAGAAGCCCTTCTCCAGTTTCCAGGATCTTGCTGATCGGGTCAAGACAATCCATAACCCTCAGAAAATGGTGGCAAGCAGGATAGTCCAGGAACTCCAGGAAAGATACGAGAAACACAAGCTCTTCGTGGCAAGATAACTTGAAACAGGATCACAAATACACAAGGCGATATGGGCAGGTTTTCCTCTCCGACAAAAACATTGCATCACTTGAGGTGAGGGCACTTGATCTCCCTGCAGGGAGCCACATACTTGAGATAGGCCCCGGCGGCGGAATCATAACAGGGCTGCTCCTGAACAGCGGATACATGGTGACTGCTGTTGAAAGCGATCACAGGTTTGTTGAAAACCTCTCCATAAGATTCAGGGATGAGATTCAGGAAAGCAGGCTCAAAGTTGTTAAGGGAGACATTCTTGAGTTTGAGCCTGGTGAATATGATGGAATCATGGGCAATGTTCCATACCAGATTTCATCGCCAATACTGTTCCGGCTTGAATCATTCAGGTTCAGGGCTGCTATACTTATGTTTCAGGAAGAATTTGCCCAGCGCCTGGTTGCCGGTCCTGGAGATAATTCTTATTCCAGGATCAGCGTGAATGCACAGCTCAGGTACGTCATCAGGAGCGTGAGAAATGTTCCGCGCACCTGTTTCACGCCAGCCCCAAAGGTAAATTCAAGAATAGTTCGCATAACTCCCAGGCCAGATGCAAACTTGGAGGAACTGAGAAAAGCAGATCCTGTTTTCAGGGATATATTCTCCAAGAGAAGAAAAAAATTATCAAGCATCCTGGAAGGGCTTCCGGAGGATGTTGGAGGAAAAAGGGTTGATGACTTCAGCCCCACTGAGCTTCTGGATATTGCAAGGCGTTACCTTAATGGGAGGCTTTCTCCCTCTCCAGATTTGCCTTGACCTGGTTCTCCATGCCCAGTATGGACATCGCATTGAATGTTCCAACTGCAGGAGTGTTGGCAGGTATCATCATCAGTGTTCCCTTGCCCTCAAGACCTATTTCATAAAGTATATTCATCCACCTGAGCTGGAAAGCTGTGGGATTGTCCGAATACTGGTTCGCAGCCTCAACCATCTTCTGGGCAGCCTCAACCTCGGCAAGTGCCAGAGTTACCCTCGATCTTCTTTCCCTCTCGGCTGATGCCTGCCTTGACATTGCCTCCTGAAGGTTCTGTGGAACAACCACGTCCCTGATTTCAACGGATGAAACCTTTATTCCCCAGTTCTCGGTCTTCTCATCTATGATCTGCCTGGCTGCTTCTCCGATCTTCTCCCTTTCCGAAAGAACCTCGTCAAATGAACTCTTTCCAAGCACTTCCCTCAGGGTAGTCTGCGCTGAGTAATTCGTGGCAGCTGCGAAGTTATCCACATTGAGGACAGCCTTTTGCGGATCCACAATCTGGAAATACATGACCGCATCAACATTGATTGGAACATTATCCTTGGTGAATGTGCTCTCTGTCTTGAATGATACAACCTGGATCCTTGTCGAGAGGATGGGATTTACCTTGCTTACTATTGGCCATACATAAATAACGCCTGGACCCTTAAGCATTGAGAACCTTCCAAGGGTGAACACAGCGCCTCTTTCCCATTCCTTCAGGATGTGAAGGCCGGAAAGCAGGATTATCAGGATAATAAGCACTATTATTATCAGAAAAATATCGAGCCCGCTCATTGATGAATATATTAAACAGCCTATTAAACTGTTTTGGACATTCTGATCTTTCATTTTTCAGTAATAATCTAATATCATGTGTCAGAAAAAGCGTGACACGGATGCATCAATGGGAATGGCGGAAGCACGGTTTCAAGAATAATTCTGGGGCGGTGTCCCCGTTTTCAGATGGTATTCCGGTTAATTCATATCTAAGCGCTCACATGATATTTAATGATTTCGTGAATTTTTCACAAAGACCCGCAGTGATGAACTAAATAAAAATCTCTGCTGTTCAATATTAATCTGTTTCAACGATCTTCGACGAATTATGAACAAAAAGTTATTTATGCTCTGGGATGAACAATTGTGAATAAAGACAGAAAATACGTTTACCTGTTCCAGGAAGGAAGCAAGGAAATGGTTGATCTGCTGGGTGGAAAGGGAGCCGGGCTTGCGGAGATGACCCGAATCGGACTGAATGTCCCTCCAGGTTTCACCATAACCACAGAGGCTTGCAGGGAATACCTGAAGGTGGAGGACTTCCCAGCCGGAATGATGGACCAGGTGTGGACTGCGCTTAAGCATGTGGAAAAGCAGTCAGGACGAAGGTTTGGCGATCCGGAAAACCCCCTGCTTGTTTCGGTCAGATCCGGGGCACCTGTCAGCATGCCCGGAATGATGGACACTGTTCTCAATGTGGGCCTGAACAGCGAAACGCTGAAGGGCCTTGAAAAACGTTCAGGAAACAGAAGATTTGCGCTGGATTCCTACAGAAGGCTGATGCAGATGTTCGGATCAATTGTTCTGGGAATAGACAGCAGAGAATTTTCCGATGCCCTTGAAGACATCAAGGAAAAGCGAGGAAGAAAGTTCGACACTGACCTGGATCCGGCAGACATATCTGATCTCATAAAGATTTACGGTGGAATATACGAAGCTCACGGAAAGGTTTTCCCGCAGGATGTCAGGGAACAGATGGAGCAGGCCATAGAGGCGGTATTCCGGTCATGGAATTCACCCAGAGCACAGGTTTACCGGAAGGAGAATGGCATTGGAGAGTGGATGGGGACGGCGGTCAGCATAGTATCCATGGTATTTGGAAACACCGGCTCCAGATCCGCCACCGGGGTTGCATTCACAAGGGATCCCAACTCCGGCGAAAAGGTACTGTTTGCAGAATATCTGGTGAATGCACAGGGAGAGGACGTTGTATCGGGCATCAGGACTCCACGCCACATTTCCGACATGTCCAGGGAGTTGCCGTCAGCATACAGGGCGCTGCTGGATTCAGCAGAAAAGCTGGAGAAACACTATGGAGACATGCAGGATATTGAGTTCACTGTGGAGGACGACGTTTTCTATCTTCTCCAGACAAGATCGGGAAAGAGAACTGCAAAGGCCGCCCTGAAGATAGCCAGGGACATGGTTTCTGAAGGCGTTATCACCCAGAGGGACGCCGTGATGAGGATAACGCCAAAAATGCTTGATTCCCTTATGCACCCCCAGATAAAGAAGACAGGAAAGGAAACAGTCCTGGGAACTGGCCTACCAGCTTCACCCGGGGCCGCAACGGGACAGGCAGTCTTCTCATCTGAGAGAGCCATAGAGATGTCAAAGGAGAAGAAGCCCCTCATACTGGTGAGGCCGGAGACCACTGCAGATGATGTGAGAGGCATGGTGGTTTCAAAGGGATTCCTGACGCAGAAAGGAGGCATGACATCACACGCGGCCGTCGTTGCAAGGGCCATGGGAAAACCCGCGGTTGTCGGGGCAGAATCCCTGAAGGTAAATGTTGCTGAAGGGAAGATGATGTCCGGAGATATCACGGTGAAGGAGGGCGACATCATAACGGTGGATGGGACATCAGGCGAATTTTACCTGGGAACCGTGGATACTGAGCCCCCGGGATCAAACAGTGACATGGACATCGTCCTTTCGTGGGCAGACAGGTTCAGGAAAATAGGTGTCAGGGCAAACGCCAACACCCCGGAGGAAGCTATTGAGGCCAGGAAACTTGGTGCGGAAGGCATAGGGCTTGCCAGGACTGAGAGAATGTTCCTGGGCAACGACAGGCTTCCAATAATGAGGGAGATGATCATGAGCTCGAGCACGGAGGAAAGAATAAGGCATCTTGACAGGCTCCTGCCCATGCAGATCCATGATTTCACCGAGTTCTTCAGGACAATGGAAGGTTTCCCCGTCATAATAAGGCTGCTGGATCCCCCGCTTCACGAGTTCCTTCCCGACAAGGAGGAGGTAATTAAGGAAATGTACGATCTCAGGAATGCTGCCAAGGGCAGGAAGGTCAGCGACGAGGACAGGAAGAGGCTCCAGGACATTGAGAAGATTTATACGGCCATCAAGAACCTGGAGGAATTCAATCCCATGCTTGGATTCCGGGGATGCAGGCTTGGCATCAGCTATCCCGAGATCTACGAGATGCAGGTGAGGGCCATTATCAGGGCGGCAATGCAGGTCCAGTCTGAAGGCAAGAAAATATTCCCGGAAATAATGATACCGCTGGTTGGGCACAGGAGCGAGATCAGGGTCCTGAGAGAAAGGCTTGAAACAGTGGTGAAGAGCGAGGACCCTGATGGCAGTGTGCAATACAAGTTCGGCACAATGATCGAGATTCCACGCGCATGCGTGACCGCCGACGAAATTGCACGGTATGCTGACTTCTTCTCCTTCGGTACCAACGACCTTACGCAGATGACTTTCGGGTACAGCCGTGATGATGCAGAGGGGAAATTCCTGGCAAGGTACATCGAGGAGGGAATACTTGAGAACGATCCCTTCAGCACAATAGACCAGTCAGGAGTCGGGGAGCTCATGAAAATAGCTGTAAGGAAGGGAAGGGAGACCAACCCTGAACTTGAGATAGGAATATGCGGGGAGCACGGGGGCGATCCTGATACGGTTGCATTCTGCAGCAGGATTGGTCTTGATTATGTGTCAGCGTCCCCATTCAGAATACCCATTGCCAGGCTTGCGGCTGCCAGGGCTGCCATAGGTGATGAAGAATCAGCATCGGCAGCCGGGGAAGCCAGAATTCCGGCGTAAAAGCAATCATGCAATGCCCTGCGGTGGCTTTCACCGTGGGGAAATTTTAAGCTAAGCAGAGGATATCAAGGAGGTTAAGAATGGAGTTCAGGGCAAAGGCAGTCACATGGGATGATATAGAAAGATGGTGTGATGAAGTCAGGAAACAGATAGTTAACACGTTCACCCCGGATCTCATCATAGGATTGTCACGTGGTGGACTTGTTCCGGCCAGGATTCTCTCCGATTCACTGTGGATTAAGGATTTGCTTTCCATAAAGACGGAGCACTGGGGAATAACCGCCACCCAGGACGGAAAGGCTGTTCTCAGGGACCCAGGTGTCCTCAATATCAGGGGAAAGCGCGTCCT
>JAMCUV010000017.1 GCA_023379345.1 Thermoplasmatota archaeon | reverse complement strand
CTCTTATACCTGATTCAGTTGTTTTCACTGTGCTGAAAGAAGACCTCTCCGGCAAGCTCATGCTGTCTGGAATTGCAGCAATTGTGTCCGCCTTCGCATGGATAGCTGCTGCAATGCTCCTTAATCCGGGTTTTGATTTCTTCACTGGCGCCCTCAGCCAGCTTGGGTCCCCCGGATCAAACTTCCCGTGGGTATACAACGTCGGGCTGATGTTCACGGCTGTGCTGCTCTTCATATTTGCGTGCGGCCTGCTGCTGTGGTCACGCAACAAGGTTGAATCCGCAGGCAGCTCCTTCTTCATGATTGCTTCGCTGTTCCTTGCGCTCATAGGCATCTACCATGGCGGCACCTATCCCCACGATTTTGTCAGCCTGTGGTTCTTCATCATTGCCGATATGGCAATCATAACCTGGGGATTGGGGATGGTCATTGAAAACGCTGCAAGGGGCGGATACATACTCCTTCTTGCCTCCGCGGCAACGGGGATTGCCTTCGGGATCAGCTGGCCGTCAAGCGCTGAGCTTGAGACATTCGGGACATGTGCCATAGGTCTGTGGGCCGTCATGATGATTGGATTCCGCATGTCCAGGAGGAATCCTGCAGTTCCAGAGCGTTGATTCTGCGTCAGGCAAAATTATTAGAACTGCCTTGGTAATTACTTTACATGGCCATCCTAAAGAGGAAGAACTCCAGGGAGGAAAACGAAAAACCCGGCACCAGGAAATTCATAGACCTGAATGAATACAAGTTTCCCGAGCTCAAGGACGAAAGCAGGGGAATGGTAAGGGTGGCTGAGATCGCAAGGTTTGAGGACATCAGGAAGATCAGCCCGTTCATCTATGAAGGTAACATCCTCATACTGGACTGCTCACCTGTTTCCAGGGAGGAGTACCTCATGACAAGGATCAAGGACGAGATCAAGAGGATAGTGAGGGACGTGAATGGCGATGTGGCCGGTGTGGGCTCAAACGGCACATATTTTGTGGTCACGCCTCCTGGCATAACCATAGACAGGCAGAGGATCAGGGCCCTTTAGCCAATGTCATGATGCCGGTGCCTGCTGCCCCGCATTCATATACGGATCCATGTTTTTCTGGAACCTGACCAGGAATATCCCGCCAATGAGCACTGCCAGCATGGCCACCAGGAAATCGGCAGGATACCCGAAAATCCCGGAGATGAATCCAGATGCCAGGCCGCCGCCTATCTGCCCGATACCAAGGAATGAGTTGTAATATCCTATGGCCTTCCCCCTGTTCTCCGGTATGGCAAGTTTCGAGATTGATGTTACCCAGCTGATGCTTATGAAACTCCAGAAGAATCCCATGATTGAGTAGCACGCCACGCCGATCCACAGGCTTCCCGAGATGTGAACCAGCCAGAGCCCAAGTATTGTTGAGAAGGCAAGGATGGAAACCCTTGAGAATAAGGCCATTGACATGGTCTTTCCCAGGCCTGCTCTTTCAACGGTCTTTCCGCTGATCCTGAAAGCAAGCAGGGAAGCCACGTTGTTGAGCAGGTACATTATGAATATCTCCGTCTCAGTCCCGCCCAGCTTATCTATGAGGAAGACAGGGAATGGCACGAAGAAGAGCTGGAAGCCGAACATGAGCATGCAGGTGTAGAATATGTACGTCCTGGTCCTGGATGAAAGCTTCCTGCCCTTGCCCTGGCGGAGCGATATTATGTGTATGACACTGGAGGGGAAGTAGCGCATCCGCTCAACCATCCTGAATGATGCCACGCGGTTCAGCTTGCTTGCGTTCCTGTCAAGTTTCCTGGCAGGTTCTGGCAGGAGGAATATGGCGCTCAATGCCGCAGCCAGGTACACTATGGCGGAATAGAAATACAGCATGGGAAGAATTGCGGCCCCCCCGTGGCCGAATATGTTCAGGATAATGGTGCCTGCTGCCAGCCCGGCAACAAGGCCTATGTATGATATGGTATTGAAGCTGGACATGACGTTGGGCCATTTCTTCTCGACTGTGCTCTCCAGTATGAGCAGGGTTGCAACTGGCGTGCTGGCCATTGCTATGATCTGGTAGACCACAAGGGTGGTGATGTACATCCCTATGGTGTGCGTGATGAGTATGAGAAGCAGGGAAAGGAAAGACCCTGCAAACCCTATGACGATGAATATCTTCCTCTTCTTCAGGATGTCGGAGAGGTTGCCCCAGAAAATCAATGCCGGCACGCTTGCGGCAGATGAAAGTGAAGATATGATCCCCACGTACACCACGCTGTAATGTAAATATATGACAACGAACAGCGGAATCAGCGGAGATGTCAGACCACCGGATACATTTGAGAGAAGGTAGCTTATGAACCAGGCATGGCCGCTTGAGGAGAATTTCCTTGATCTGGTGCCAAGAATTATGCGGTTTTCCTGCAGATCGTTCATTGCATCCCTTACTTTCACAGGTAGTGTCTGACGATTTATATTTTTATTTGGAAGGAAAGTACTGGATTTCGCATGGTTCCATTGGCACTGGGCTGATGAGCAAGAGTTATGAGGCGAAAACTCATGGCAACATCATGTCTGGAAAGTGCCTGGACAAGCTGGCCGCACATGGCCTTGAAATTCTGCTTGCTCTCAATTCCCCATCCTGCAGGTTGCTGGATCCTGCGCATCCACGCCGCCATGGGAAAGTCCCGGCGACCAGCACGGTGGAGAATAAATCAACGGTGCAGGCAAAGAAGTCAGGGCCCAGGAGTAAATCACACAGTTGACCTGATCACAGCCTGCAATATGGAATCAGGCATCCAGAATCCCGGCAAGCCTTTTAACCGGAATGGGCATGAGACACCATGGACAACGGCGAGGCATTCGGATCACCTGGAATCGAGCCCAGGTGGACATCAAGTTCAAAGGACGGCGTAGGAACTGCAATTTCATCACACAGCAGGGTGTGGTTCACCCTGTCGCATGGCATCGTGAATGAGGTATATTTTCCAAGGATAGATACGGCAGATCTCAGGGACCACCAGTTCCTAGTGGCAGGGGACGATTTCTTTGCGGAGGAGAGGAGGGACACCATACACAGGATACACCCTTACAAGCCCGGAGTACCCGCCTTCGTCATTGAGAATTCTGCGAAGAACGGCAGGTTCAGGATCACGAAAACCGTTTTCACTGATCCAGACGCAGACGTCCTGGTGGAACATGTTAAATTCCTGCCATCAGACAAACAGTCAGGCAGGATGAGCGTATACTCACTCATGGCACCCCACATCGGCAACATGGGAAACGGAAATACAGCATGGATTGGAGATTACAAGGGTGTGCCAATGATGTACGCCATGCGCGGATCCACGTACATGGCCGCGTGCATAGATGTTCCACACAACAGGATGAGCTGCGGATTCTCTGGATTTTCCGATGGATGGCAGGACATCAGCAGGAACAGGAAGATGACATGGGAGTTCCATCGTGCGGACAACGGAAATGTGGCAGTAACTGCTGAGGTTGAGCTGCCTGAATCCGGGGAGTTCACCTTCTACCTTGGATTCGGCAACACTGCGGATGAGGCCGCACTGAAGGCAAGGAGCACAAGGATGAAGGATTACAGGGATGTGCTCCGGAAGTTCACATCCCAGTGGTCCACCTATTACGCCTATCTGGGAAAGCAGTATGCCAAGGACTGGAACAACGTACTGGATGAGAGGAGCATAACAGTGGTGAAATCCCACCAGGCCAAGGACCAGTTTCCTGGCGCCCTCATTGCAAGCCTCTCCATACCATGGGGCAATTCCAAGGGCGACAATGACATAGGCGGATACCACCTGATCTGGCCGCGGGACATGGTGGAGGCTGCCGAAGCCCAGATTGCAGTTGGCGACATTGACGGTGCAATTTCCGCACTGCGGTTCCTTCTTGTGACACAGGAGGATGACGGGCACTGGCAGCAGAACATGTGGCTTGATGGCGGGAGGTACTGGGAGGGCATACAGATAGATGAAACCGCCTTCCCTGTGCTGCTTGCGCATAAGCTCTGGAGGCTTGAGAAGATAGACATGCATAACGCCTGGCCAATGGTCAGGAAGGCTGCGGAGTTCCTTGTGAGGAGCGGCCCGTGCACACAGGAGGATCGATGGGAGGAGGACGGGGGATACTCGCCATTCACCATTGCAGTGGAGGTGGCAGCCCTGCTGTCCGCAGCCGAATTCGCGGAATTCAACGGGGAAGCTGATACTGCGGCATTCCTGAGGGAGACCGCCGATTCAATAAATTCCAACATTGAAAGGTGGACCTATGCCACGGGCACTGACGTTTCAAGGAGGTTCGGTGTTGACGGCTACTACGTGAGGATTGCGCCGCCTGACCGGGGCATGCATTTTGCCTCCTCAGCACTGCTTGGGTACGTCCCGATCAAGAACAGGCCTCTGGGCCAGTCCGATGTTCCGGCCGAGGAGATTGTGAGCACGGACGCCATTGCCCTTGTGCGGTTCGGGCTGAGATCCCCTAGTGACCCCAGGATACTCAATACCATAAAGGTCATGGACGGCATCCTCCGCACCGATACCAGATCAGGCCCAGTATGGCACAGGTACAACTACGACGGGTACGGCGAGCATGATGACGGGACTCCCTTCAACGGCACCGGGAAGGGCAGGGGCTGGCCGCTGCTTGTGGGGGAGCGTGCGCATTATGAGCTTGCTGCCGGCCACCGCGAGGAAGCCCTGAAGCTGATGGCTGCAATGGAAAAGATGACCAGCAGCGGAGGAATGCTTCCGGAACAGGTATGGGACGCCCCGGACATACCAGGAAGGGGGCTGTTCAACGGGAAGCCTTCAGGGTCTGCCATGCCACTGGTATGGGCACACGCGGAGTACCTGAAGCTGGGACGATCCATACATGATGGCAGGATATACGACATGCCTGAAGTCACGCGGCTGCGCTACCTTGAAGGGGGAAACAGGAGCACCCTGTCAATCTGGGCATTCAGCAACAAGTTCACCTGGCTTGAGGAGGGGAGGACCCTGAGAATACAGCTGCATGCCATGGCCACAATACACTGGTCCGGCGATGGCTGGAAAACAATCAGGGACCAGGATACTGACCGTTCATGCCTGAACGAGTTCTACACAGACCTGCCAACGTCGGGAATGAAGGCTGGAGAGACCGTGACATTCACCTTCTTCTGGAAGGACAGCGCATCTTGGGAGGGCAGGGACTACAGCATCAGGATAATGGCAGATCACGGTAAGGCCTGATGCGCTTCAGCATTTACCTGCCGTTATGACATCGTTGAAAAGCTGGTAGTATTCGTCCCTGCACCCGTAATATGCAGTGTTGAACGTACTGGGATTGGGGAGGTATCCCTTCAGCCCTGTTCCTGTCTGCAGGTCCCAGTCATTCACCTGGTTCTTGTCATAGGTTATGCAGAACTCAGCAGTTCCCTCGTATGAAACTGGCACGCTCTTGACAGAATCCGGCTCGGTGCCCTGGAAGCCTCCCTCAAGCATTGACCAGTCCTGGCCAGGATTCAGGGTGAAAATGAAGCAAACAAGCTTCCTGGAGTTGAAATTCACAACACCCAGAGGGGGCGAATTCTGCTGGGAACCAAGGTTCACCAGGGGATCGTTCTTCCCCCACCTGACGTTGAAATTCTGGTTTGCAAGGTAAATGGGCCAGTAAGCATTGCCGAAATAGTATCCTGACCTGAAGAGGATTATGCTCTGCACCCTGGCTGATGGATTCCTGAAGGTCCACATCACTGTGCCGGAGGACTTGTCGTACCAGCTCCACGTGACCTGCGCCAGGTTTTTCAGCTTGAGATTCCCGGAAACGATTAAATCTGCCATATGATATAAATACGCAATAACAGTATTATAATTTTGTTACGGCTCAGGCGAGCATTCAGCCATGTATGGACATGCTTAATACTATTTTAGCCATGATCTGGTGACAATTATGGGATCACTGGACTGGATAAAGGGCGAGATTGAATCCATGAAGAGTGCCGGCAGATTTGTGCCCATCAAGGTTCTTGAGGGGCCACAGGGGGCTTGGGTCAGGATTTCCGGGAAGGATTTCCTCAACATGTGCTCAAACAACTACCTTGGGCTTGCCAACCACCCTGAGGTGAAGAAGGCTGCCATTGAGGCCATAGAGGAATATGGAGTGGGGGCAGGCGCAGTAAGATCAATAGCAGGCACAAACGAGATAGATATCAAGCTTGAGGAGAAGGTGGCGAAGTTCAAGCACATGGAAGCTTCCCTTGTCTACCAGGGAGGGCTCCTGGCAAATTCCGGAACCATACCGGCCATTGTGGGAAAGGATGATCTGGTTTTCAGCGAGGAGCTGAACCATGCCAGCATAATTGACGGCGTCAGGCTGAGTTCAGCCAGAAGGATCGTGTACAAGCACATGAACATGGCTGACCTTGAGAAGAACCTCAGGGAAAATGCTTCATCCTCATCCAGGAAACTCATAATCACCGACGGGGTTTTCAGCATGGACGGGGATATCGCCCCTGTTCCTGAGCTGGTTGACCTTGCCATAAAGTACGGCGCAATTAGCTACGTGGACGACGCCCATGGGGAGGGAGTGCTCGGAGACCACGGAAGGGGCATCGCGGATTATTTCAAGGTATCGGACAAGATAGACATCGAGATGGGGACGTTCTCAAAGGCCATCGGTTCCATGGGCGGATTCGTGGCAGGCCCGGAATACCTTGTTGAATACCTGAAGAGGAAGTCCAGGCCATTCCTGTTCAGCAGCGGCCTCAACCCTGGCGATACAGCGGCGGTCCTGAAATCCATAGAGATACTGGAGAGGGACGACAGCCTGCTGAAAAAACTGTGGAGCAATTCCGATTACCTGAAGAAAAACCTCAGTGACGTCGGATTTGACCTTGGCCACAGCAAGACCCCAATAACCCCGGTAATGGTTGGCGATGAGAGGAAGACCATCGACCTGAGTGAAAAGCTCTATGCCTCCCACAGGATATTTGCCTCACCCATTGTCTATCCGACTGTGCCGGTTGGCACTGCAAGGATAAGGCTCATGCCGTCGGCACTGCACAGCAGGAAGGACCTGGACTATGCCGTAGAAGCATTCACCAGCGCCGGCAGGGAACTGGGAATAATTAAATAAGCCGCCTCAGAAAGTCAGGGTGGCATAACCCTTTTTTATATATGAGCTCATAAGCGGGCCAACCGGGAGAACATCCATCCCAACCTGCATCAGCCCGGCCTCGATGCCGTTGCCCTTGGCAATTGCGGAGCAGGCGAAGGGCTTGACTCCCTGGCCCATGAGTTTCTCCAGCATCGCCCTGATCTCTGGATTATTAGATGCGATGAGGTCCTCGCTGGGGCCGAAGAACACAACCTGCACATCTGGCAGCCAACCATACTTCAGTGCGTTGTATGCGTACATCATTCCGGTCATTGCCTTGTCAACAGCTTCCTTTCCTGATGATATTATGATAAGTGCGCCATCTGCCATTGATCGCCATGAGGCCATGATGCAAAAACTTTATTCCCCATTGCAGTCAGGATGGTGTTGAGCAATACTGCAATTTTTCATGACCTCCCGGCAGGCACTGTTGTCATGGATATGGATTTCCCCATGGCAGAGGCCAGCATCATTGAGAGGCCAAACAGGTTCCTTGTTGTTGCGCATAATGGAAAGGAGGAGATCAGGTGCCACCTCCATGACCCGGGCAGGCTCAGGGAACTCATCTATCCCGGCAACACCGTGCTCATCAGGGAACAGATGGGCGCAAAGACCAGGTTCTCAGTGACGGCGACCAGGGCTGGCAGTGAGTGGGTCATCACCGACACAAGGTTCCACCATCCCATCGCAAGGCATTTCCTTGCGCCGGATGTCAGGAGCGAGGTCAGTGTCGGGAACCACAGGATCGACTTCTTGTATGGCGACACATACCTTGAGGTCAAGGGAGGAACCCTGCTGGAAAACGGAATTGCCGTATTTCCCGATGCTCCAACCACAAGGGGGCGGGACCACCTCAGGCTCCTGCAGCAGCTCATGTTGCAGGGATATGGGGCTGAGCTTATGGTGCTCATGTTCCGCGGCGACGCCACGGCCTTCATGCCAAATTCCCGCACCGATCCGGATTTTTCCAGGGAGTTCTACCGGTGCCTTGATGCTGGAATGCCCGTCAGGGTGCTCAGGTTCGCCTTTGACGGAACGCGTGTCACGTACCGGGGCATGATTCCTGTGCTTGACAAACATGGGGATAGAATCCACTGACACTGGCCCTATGAAAATCATTTTATGTCACCTTCCAATTCACAACCTCGAAAGACGTTGAAATTTGTAAATGCATCAACAATCTCTGGATTTTTTGAATTTGTGAAGCATTCCATGTGGGTGGGCGTGGCCATATGAAGCGGTATCTCGTCTTCCAGGACGGGACCGTCATTGAGGGAGAGGGATTCGGGCATGATGGCGAATCCTATGGGGAGCTTGTTTTCACCACATCAATGACCGGGTACCTTGAATCCATAACCGATCCGTCATACAGGAACCAGATACTTGTCTTTGCCAGCCCCACCATTGGGAACTATGATATATCCATGGGATCAGAGGAGAGCGGCCAGGGGCAGGTAGCCGGCATAGTCACAAGGGACGCACATTCAGTGCTCAAGTCAGATTCCAGCTGGGATCATTTCCAGGAATACCTTGAGGCCAAGGGAGTTCCCGGTATTGATCTGGTTGACACGAGACAGCTGGTGCGGAAGATCAGGGAAGGGGGCACCCTGAGGTGCCACATAAGTAACTCACCTTCAACCGCAAGGGCATTTCCCGACCCAATGGACGCGGACCTTGTGTCCCTGGTGACCTGCAGCGCACAGTACCGGGTTCCGGGCAGGAAAGGCCACAACATACTCTTTGTTGATCTTGGGACCAAGAGAAGCCTGGTAAGGGAGATGTCAGCAGTGGGCAGCCTCCTGGTAGTCCCGTATAATGCCGATCTGGAGATGCTCGCCGGGGAATATGATGCGGTCTTCCTGTCAAACGGCCCCGGTGACCCGTCACATCCATCTCTTTCAGGCATTGTGGACTTCGTTCGCCAGGCATCTGAGAGGATGCCGGTATACGGGGTGTGCCTGGGCCACCAGATCATCTCCCAGGCATTCGGCGGCAGGACAGCCAAGATGAAGTTCGGGCACAGGGGATCCAATCATGCTGTCGGTGACGGAACCCACGTGATGATAACCACGCACAACCATGGATACGCAGTGGATGAGGCCTCCCTTGCCGGCACCCCCCTGCAGGTCATGCAGAGGGACATAAATGACGGCACGGTCGAGAAGGTGAGGCACCGGGATCTCCATGTTTTCTCTGTGCAGTACCATCCGGAGGCGTCTCCGGGACCGCATGATGCCAGGGTGTTCTTCCAGGAAATCCTGGATGACATGGAGGCGCTGCAATGAGCAGGGACGCCACCATCAGGAAGGTGCTGGTCATAGGATCCGGACCAGTGGTCATAGGGCAGGCCGCCGAATTTGACTATGCGGGATCCCAGGCCTGCCTCTCCCTCAGGGAGGAGGGCATCCAGGTTGTGCTTGTGAACTCAAACCCGGCAACCATACAGACCGACCATGAGATTGCTGATCGGGTGTACATCGAGCCCCTTACTCCGGAAGCCGTGGAGGCCATTGCGCTGCGGGAGAACGTGGATTCAATACTCCCGTCCATGGGAGGGCAGACAGCCCTAAACATGGCCCTTTCACTGAAGAAAAGAGGTTTCCTTGGGAGGACGGGCATAAGGGTCCTGGGAACTTCCGCCGAATCCATCGAGATCGCGGAGGACAGGGAAAAGTTCCACGAGCTCATGATCAGCATAGGGGAGCCTGTTGCCCCGTCCGCAAGGCTCAGGAAAGACAGTTATGAATCATCGCTCCAGTCCATCGACTTCTACCCCCTCATAGTCAGGACTTCCTTCTCTCTTGGGGGATCAGGCGGAAGGATCATCAGGGACCGCCAGGAGCTTGAGAAGATCTGCCAGGAATACTTCAGCATATATCCCGAGGAATCCCTGGAACTTGAAAGATCCCTGGAGGGCCTCAAGGAGATCGAGTATGAGGTAATAAGGGACAACGCAGGAAACTGCATCACCATATGCAACATGGAGAACCTTGACCCAATGGGTGTCCACACCGGTGAGAGTATCGTGGTCACGCCATCCCAGACACTGAGCGACATCCAGTACCACATGCTCAGGGATTCGGCCATACGGGTCATCTCATCACTTGAGATAAAGGGCGCATGCAACATCCAGTTTGCCCTTGATTCCAGCACCAACAGGTACTATATTGTGGAGGTGAACCCCAGAACATCCAGATCATCAGCCCTTGCGTCCAAGGCCAGCGGGTACCCCATAGCAAGGACATCCAGCAAGATCGCTGTTGGATACAACCTTCCGGAGATAAGGAACCCCATCACCCGGAACACCTATGCGGCATATGAGCCGTCGCTGGACTACATAACCGTGAAGATCCCAAGATGGCCATTTGACAAGTTCGACGTGGACCGGAGAATCGGGGTCCAGATGAAATCCATCGGCGAGGTCATGGGCATCGGCAGGACCTTCGAGGAGGCACTGATGAAGGCGGTTGCCTCACTGGACACACCGGAATCCAGGAAGCTGAGGCTCGGGGTTGACGACGCAAAGCTTTCCTCCCTCATATCGGTTCCGTCTGACCTCAGGCTTTTCGCAATATTCGAGGCGCTTTTCAGGAACTGGGAGATAAGCCATGTGAGCAGGATCAGCGGCTACCCTGAGTATTTCATCGCGAAGATGGCAAACATAACCAGGGCACTTGGAGAGATCAGCAGGGGAACCATTCCGGATGATATGTCCAAGCTGAAGGGGCTTGGCATTCCAGACAGCATTGTATCGGCATTCACTGGCATCAGGGAGACCGACATAATAATGGACAGGATAACATCAGGCGTCCTCCCCGTGTTCAAGGCCATAGACACATGCTCCGGGGAATTCGAGACCCAGACCCCGTACCTTTACTCAACATACGACAGCGAGGATGAGAAGTTCCATGCAAAGAAGAACAGGGGCACAGTTGTTGTCATTGGTTCGGGGCCGAACCGCATATCCCAGGGCCTGGAGTTTGATTATGGCGCGGTGAAGGCCGTCCTTGAGCTGAGGCGCATGGGCTACAGGACAGTCATGGTGAACAGCAATCCCGAAACAGTGTCAACAGATTTCGACATATCGGATTCCCTCTACTTTGAGCCCCTTGACCTGGAACACATCAGCAACGTCATCATGAGGGAGCAGCCATGCAGGATCATAATACAGTTCTCTGGGCAGACAGGCCAGAACCTTGCTTCCGATCTTGAGAAGATATTCGGCGCAAGCATCTTCATGGGAACAATGCCGGACAGCATAGACGAGATCGAGGACAGGAAGAAGTTCGCAGAATCCCTGGAGGCCATGGGAATGCTCCAGCCAGAATTTGTCACGGTTTCAAACATTCAGCAGGCCGTGGAGGCCATCGAGAAGGTAAGGCTACCCCTCATAGTCAGGAGCAGCTTCATAATAGGCGGGAGGGCCATGGACATTGTCAATGACAGGGACGACCTCTTCCGGAGGATCTCTGATCTCCTGAACGAGCGGCCGCAGTATCCCATACTGCTGAGCAGGTATGTGGAGGACGCCACGGAGATTGATGTTGACTTCGTGTCTGACGGCAGGAATTCAGTCATAGCAGGGATATGCGTACACATCGAGGAGGCAGGAACCCATTCCGGGGATGCCACAATGGTCATGGGGCCGGGGATTCCGTCTCTGGATATTGCGTCGAAAATCACCTCCCTTGTGAAGAAGTTCACGGAAAGATTCTCACTTAGGGGTTTCTCGAACCTGCAGCTGGCAGTGAAGGATGACCGGATATACATAATAGAGCTCAACGCCCGTGCTTCCAGATCTCTTCCATTCGTCAGCAAGGCTACGGGAAGGGACTGGATCAGGACCGGCATCTCCGCCATGACCGGCCACAGGATACGGGAGACCCCGGGAGAGCCATCTTCATATTTCGTCAAGGTTCCAGCGTTCCCCTTCAACCGCTTCCTGGACCTTGATGCGGTGCTTGGGCCGGAGATGAAGTCCACCGGCGAGGGAATGAGCGCCGGAAAGACCCTTGAGGAGGCCATGGAAAAGGCCCTGAAGCTCATGAGGATAGACATACCACATGGCGGGAAGGTGCTGGTCTCTGTGAGCGACAGGGACAAGCAGGCACTTGTTCCCATAGCCAGATCACTTGCAGGCAGGGGCTTCACCATATATGCCACTCCCGGCACGCGGAAGCATCTTGAGGAAAACGGCATCAAGGCGGACATGGTTTACAAGATCGAGGATCTCAGGAAGCCGGGAATAGATGAATTCATTGCCTCCCAGAAGCCTGTGCTCATAATCAACACGCCCAACATGCGGTCCGGGGCCATCAGGGACGGGAATGAGATAAGGAGGATGGCCATCAGGGGCAACATACCCCTCATAACAAATCTCAGGCTGGCTGAGAGCCTTGCCAGGGCACTGGAGGCCGGAACAAGGCCGGAATACCTGGAAATAGGGGAATACTGGTGATTGATGGATGAATCTGAAGGAATCCAGGGCAACCTTCATGGAGGTGTATTCGGCCATAAGGAAGCAGGCTCCACCGCATCATTTTGAATTCCATGATCCCTTCTGGGTGCTCATCACCACAATAATGTCGCACAGGACAAAGGACGAGGTTACTGATGCGGCGGCAAGGGGGCTCTTCCAGAGGTACCATGATGCAGCCGGCCTTGCCGGGGCCAGGTACGAGGATGTCCTGGCCATCATATCAAGGGTTGGATTCAGCAAGGTCAAGGCAGCAAGGGTCATTGAGGCAGCGCGGATCATAGTGGATGATTTTCACGGGAATGTGCCGCCTTCACTTGAGGAACTCACCAGTATACCAGGAGTGGGGAGGAAAACAGCAAATGTGGTACTGGCTGACGCATTCGGGAAGCCTGCCATCGCAGTCGACACCCATGTTTTCAGGATAGCCGCACGCATTGGATGGGCGCCGGCCAGAACGCCTGAGGAGACCGAGAAGAGGCTCATGAAGATAGTCCCAGAGGACATGTGGGTTGGCTTCAATCCAACAATGGTTGAATTCGGGAAGAAGATCTGCCGCCCCGTGGGCCCAAGGTGCAGTGAATGCCTGATCAACGGCATTTGCGAATACGGGAAGAAGAAATTGGGGAAGAAATAGGATCAGACAGGGTTGGGCTTGAACCTCTCCTTGGCGTCCTCTATCATTGTTGTCACGGTTTTCTTGAATGGAGCAAACTCTTCCGGCGTCTCTGGATACGCATCGTAGAGGCTGTTGAACTCCTTCATCTTGCCCACGACGTAGACAAGGTTGGAGAATGCCCTTACATTGGTGGCGCCCTTTAGCACCATCTTGAACTTTGATGCGAGGCTCAGTTCCGGTATGAGCCCCAGTGTTATGTCGGATGCCTCCTTGGTTGTGAGGAATGTCTTCATGCCGTAGTTCAGGACATCATTGTTCAGGGACTGCAGGTATATCCTGAAAACCTCCATTCCGGCCGTTCTCTTGCCGTAGGCCTGGTTGTAGTCAAGATTGTACTTCCACAGGCCCTTCACGGACGTGTCATTCTCCTCAACGGCCCGGACAGCATTCTCTCCCGCAAGTATTCCAGATATGAGCGCTGGGCCGATTCCGCCTGCACTGATGGGGTTTGGCATGACCATGCTGTCCCCTGCGCCCATGTAACCGTCGTACACGAGGCTCTCCATCTGCCTCCTGACCGAGACTGACCATATGCCCTTTCCGTTGTTGTTCTTGTTGAATATCCTCAGGTTCTTGAGGGCAGGATTCCATTTCACGTAATTGTCTATGAGGGTCTGCAGGTTGTCTGATCTCTTCATCTTGGCGTTCCTGA
>JAMCUV010000016.1 GCA_023379345.1 Thermoplasmatota archaeon | reverse complement strand
TCCTTGCAAAGGACATGACCACCACCGGTATCGGCGCCGGGCAGACCTCAAGGATAGAGGCCCTGAAGGTTGCGGTGGAGAGGTCCGGTGAAAGGTCCAGGGGATCTGTGCTTGCCTCCGACGCATTCTTCCCATTCTACGACAATGTTGAACTGGCAGGAAAGTCAGGGATTTCGGCAATAATACAACCAGGCGGTTCCATAAGAGATGATGAGGTGGTTGCCAAGGCCGAGGAACTTGACATTCCCATGTATTTCACCGGGAAGAGGGTGTTCCTTCACTGATCAGAACATCCTGAAGGCAAGAAATGCAACCAGGAATCCGGCAATTGCACCGCTGTTGATAAATGGCAGACCCGGCGCTGGCCTTGAGACCTTTGTGAAGAGCAGCACCATGATGCCTGCAATTGCGCCCGCCAGGGGAAGCAGCAGGAACGGGATAAGATTCTGCTGGCCGTAAAGCGCGGATGACGCCACCATTATGCAGGGAAAAACAATATCCCCGAAGCCAAGTATGAATGTGCCTGATCCGGTTCTTTCCGATGGCGGAGCAGAGGTTTTTGGAAATGACATGCCGTCCATCCTGGTCCCCTTCTCCGATGGAAAGACAAAGAGCATGGGCAGCCTTGAATCCATGGCCGTTCCAGCCAGGCTTATCATGTGTTTCGTCCTGTATACGGCAATATAGTCATATATTGCAAAAACTGCTAGGAAAAGCACGGAGGACCACACGCCTATTATGGTGGCCCATATGGAAGCCACCCCGGCGGACAGGAAAAATCCGGCAACATCCACAACATACCATTCGTACTTGAAAATAAGCAGGATCACCATTATTGCAGGGGCGGCGAAGCTTATGGCATAATATTCCGCATATGTCTGTGCGATGTAAAGCCCAAGAATGCTCCACACATAGAACGTGACATATGCAATGACGGCAATGAACACCCATCTGAGGATATTCCCGAACTTCCTTCTGCCTATGAATATGACAACAGCCGTGAAAGCAAGGGCCGCTATGAGGTAATATGCAACATACGTGAGGCCGCTGGTGGGGCTCTTTGCCTGCACGCCAGGAGATACTGCTATGAGCGAGATTGACATGAATGTGGCAAGAAGCGACGATGCAATGAGCACCGCTATGCCGGAAATCTCAGGAATCCTGTTCTGCAGCCTCGCTCACCTTTCCCTTCTTCTTGTTATATTCGCATGACATGTTGGGGCAGAATTTCCATGCCCTCTTTCCCCTGAAGGATATGATCAGTGGGGCACCGCAGTGCGGGCAGACCTCGCCCGTTGCCTTCAGATTTCCCATCTGCGGCACAGGATACGTTTTCTTGCAGTTGGGGTAATTCGAGCATCCAAGGAACCTCTTTCCGAACCTTGACTGGCGCAGGACTAGATCTCCGCCATCCTCCGGGCACTTTCCATATGTGTTCTTTTCCTGGTTGAATTTGCAGTGCGGATCAATGCACCTGATCTCCGGGGATTGCCCCCTGCGGATTATGCGGATCTTTGGAAGGCCGCAGACAGGACATTTCTCCTCCAGGATTTCAGGAGTTCCCATGAGAGGCGCAGGGAAATCTATTCTGCAGCCTTCATGGCTGCACTTTATCCTTGAGTATTCTCTGTTCTTGACCAGGAGCACAGGCGTTCCATGCTCAGGGCATGTGCCCACCTCACGCCCCATGCGAAGCGCCTTCTGTATGGTATCCCTTATTATGGCATCCTTCTCACGGAACTGTGCAAGCACATGGTGGAGCATCTCCCTGGAGACCGCCACAACCTGATCCTTGCCTATTTCGTTGTTGGCAATCCGGTCCATGTCCTTTTCCAGCTCTGCTGTCATGTCCGGCTCTGTGATGTCTGATTTGACCGTAAGAAGGGATTCAATGACACCCATGCCAAGGTATGTGGGCCTCACCGGGTTTCCTTCAATGAACCCTCTTGACTGGAGCTTGTCTATTATGTCATGCCTTGTGCTCTTTGTGCCCAGATTCAGCTCCTCCATCCTCTTTATTAGTGAGGCGAAGTCGTAACGTGCCGGAGGCTTTGTCTCCTCCTCACCAAGGTTCCATTTCTTCCCCCTGACGGTGTCGCCCGGAGCAAGAGGAGGAACGAATGATTCCTGCACCTTCCTGTATGGGTACAGTTCCAGCCATCCGCTGTCCAGCACCTTGAGGCCCCTGGACGAGAACCTGTGGCCGTTCACGTCAAACGCGGCATCTGTTATCTCCCTCTTCCCCTCCCTGTAAAGGGTTGCGAGAAACCTGCGCAGGACAAGCTCGTATATGCGGGCGAAATCCCCTGAGAGCGCCCCCTTCTTTGCAGCCGAGACCGGATATATTGGGGGATGGTCCGTTGCCTCAGTGCGCCCCCTTGAAGGACGGATGGATTCCTGGTCAAGCACTTTCTGGACATCCTCCCTGAATTCAGTGTCCAGGAGCTTCGTGAGGACTGACTTCAAATGTATGGACTTCTGGTAGACCGTGTTGTCGGTCCTGGGATAGCTGATATATCCCCTGGTGTATAGCGATTCCGCAATCTTCATGGCCTTCCCGGGATGCACCCCTATCCGTGATGCTTCGCGAAGAAATTCTGTGGTGTTGAATGGGACAGGCCTGGGTATGCGCTCCTCCCTGGTGGAATACTCCAGCACCGTTGCATCCTTGCCGTCGATTTCTGCAAATATCTTCTCTGCTTTGTCCTTCTCCCATATGGGGCCATCACTGTATGTTGCGGTGAAATCCTTCTTCCTGTTGAGCAGTATGTTGATAATCCAGTATGGTTTTTTCTGGAAGTCCCTGATTTCCAGCTCTCTTCTGACCAC
>JAMCUV010000015.1 GCA_023379345.1 Thermoplasmatota archaeon | reverse complement strand
CAGTTCAACTGATGACAGTTCGCAAAAGTAAGAACGGCGTGGTAAGGTCCGTATTCCTGACCAGCGAAAACAGCAATTATGCCACATCTGTCATTGATCTGTTCCAGAAATCCAGGGAGAAAAGAAGAAAGGAAATCGAGAATGAAATAAAGGTCCTGGAGCTGAAGTCACAGAACCCGAAGATTGTCAGGGGTCTGGCTCTTCTCATGTTCAGACTGTCCCGAATGAATCCGCCTTCGTTCCTTGATCCAATGAAGGTCAGGAAAGCCATCTTCTCCAGTGCCAAAACCCCGCCAGTTGCACCTGAGGAGAGGGATGCACTCATTGCACGGATTGCTGCGCAGATGGACGTTTCACCCCATGAGATTTCGAGGGCAATGTACGCAGACAAGGAGGATGAGCAGATCCTGGTCTCAGTGCCGGACATCACGCCCGATGATCTGTCAGCCCGATACAACCTTGAGCAGGTTGAGACCGTGATGCTCAAGGCATCTTCAATTGCCATCACAACAACAATGAACCACGCAAGATTCGAAAGGCGCATACGAAGCCTTGGCCTGCTTTACAGGATCAGTGAGGAGAATGGAATTTACAGGATTGAGGTTAGCGGGCCCCTGTCCATCATTGAGCACAGTGACAGGTATGGTTCACGAATCGCCATGTTGATGAGATACCTTTTCCACTATTCTGACTGGCAGGTGAAGGCCACCGTGAAGCTCAAAAACGGTGATGAGAAGTTGGACTACTCATATTTCCTGGACGATGCTGCGGTGGACCTCCTTACATCACATGAATCGGCTGATGACCCCGGGAAAGACAGCATACTGTCCGAAGCCCCGACTCCCGTAAAGGTCGCAGGCAACGTCATTTTCCCGGATTATTCCGCTACAATCAATGATACCTCAGTGTCCATATTCATCACTCGCCCCAATTACTATCAGGAGGATAAGGCAATGGTTGAAGGAATTGTACGGGATGGCCATGCGGCTGAGCTGTTCTGCATTCTTGAGAAGGGAGAGAAATGCCCTCCCGGCGCCCACTGTTTCAGGGATGAACTGGACAGGCATGCAGTGGTGGACTACCTGAAAGCCAGGCTCACGAAACGTGAGACCACGTCAAGACATGTCGAGAGGCATGAAGAGACTCCAGCGCACCTGAACCAGGATATACCTGAGAAGATAGTGCAGCACCTGCATTCACTGTACCCTGATTCCCAGGCCATGGTTGACTACCTGGAATTCATGGGATTCGATCCCTCCGAGGCACTGCAAAAAGCAGGGTTCACCATAAAGTGGAAGGGGCTTCACCTAACCGTTGAGGGAAAGTAACTGCACATGTTCCCGCTTTCTTAAGTACTGTTCTTGTTATTATCATGGCATGAGGTTTGACTTCTCGCGCATATTCCTGAGCAACAACGTGAACTACTATTCAGAGGATCGCCCAATGCAGAGGGTGCTGGACTTCCTGAAATACAGGGGAAGAGATGAACTGAAGTCCCTTGGAAAATATGTCTCCAGTGAAATGGTGGAGGAAGCCATGTTCATTGACCATTATTCCAAGCCTGTTCTCCAGACGTGGGATGTACTGGACGAGAGAATGGATGGTGTATGGATATCTCCTTCCCATGTTCACGTTATTGACCGGCTTCAGTCATTCGGGGTAATTTCCAGGCCCATACTGGAGAAGGACCTAATGCATCACTTCATTTCCGGATACCTCATTTCCGATTCAGGGCTCTTCTGCACCCTGACGCTCACAATGCAGACGGCATATGCGCTCCTGAAGTACGGCAGTGAAGATGCCAGGAATGCTTACCTTAACATGTTCACTTCCCACGAAATGCCATGGCTTGGCGCAACATACTACACTGAAATACAGGGAGGCAGTGATCTTGGCGCCAACAGAACTGTTGCGGTTCCAGATGGGGATAGGTGGAGAATAACCGGATCAGACAAGTATTTTGCAAGCAATTCTGGCCTGGCAGATGCCGCCATTGTCACAGCCAGAATCGAGGGATCGCCGCAGGGCGCAAAGGGCATATCCACATTCTTTGTGCCCGCCCTGGATTCCAGTGGAAACCAGAACTACAGGATACGAAGGCTGAAGGACAAGCTGGGCACGATTGCTGTTCCTACGGGTGAGGTGGAGCTGGATAATTCAGAGGGATATCTTCTGGGTGACAGGCAGACAGGCATATACATCGCAATGGAAATTCTCACCGTCTCAAGGATAGATGATGCCATCGCAGCTGTGGGCATCGCCAGGAAAGCGCTCTGGGAAGCTTACAGATATGCCCAGAAACGGGAAGCCTTCGGGAAGGCACTGATCAATCACCAGCTGGTGCAGAGGGATCTTGTTGAAATGGAGGCAGAAGTTGAGGCATCCATGGCAATCTCCATCCTCTCGGCCAGCCTGTTTTCAGGTGTATGGGATGTCAAACCACCATATTCGAGGGAATATCACTTTGCAAGGACCATTTCCCACATGGCGAAGAATCTCGCCTCATGGTCCAGCGATTATGTCACAAGGTATGCCATGGAACTTCTGGGAGGCAAGGGATTCCTGCATGAATTTCCCATTGAGAAATTCCACAGGGATTCAATTGTCACATCAATATGGGAGGGAACAAGCAATATCCAGGCCCTTGACCTTCTTGAGGTTCTCCAGAAGAAAGGTATGCTGAAGGATCTCCAGGATTACCTTTCAAGATTGCTGGATGACATCAGCGATAAGGGCATACGATCCACAATGGAAGATATCATCGGGGAATCATTCAGCAAGGTCACTGGCTTCCTCTCCTCAGGACAGGCAGAATTCTATGCAAAGGATGTGCTTGATCTTCTGGCGGCCACAGCTGCCTCGGTGTTGCTGTACGCAGTGGCATTCAAGACCGGCGATACCGGTATGAGGATGATTGCAACAGTTTACCGGTGGAAACACTTTGATCCGGAGCGGAGAGAGCCGGAGATCTATAAATTTGCCCTGAAACACATGGAATGGATGGCTCACAGTTCTGCATGAAAAGATAATTGTTGGGGAGGCATGCTGAACCTGCCAATCCCAATTTTATGTGCTGTAACTTCTACAGCAGTGTAACATGGTAGTTGCTTCATGACGCAATAGGTTTTTAGTCACAAAGCAGTTTTCTTTCCATGGAACTCAGGCTCTATAATATCAGGATACCTTTCCTGTACCCATTTACCACAAGCTTTGGAACTGAATCTGACAGGGATGCGCTCATACTTGAGCTTACTGATGGCGACATCACCGCATATTCCGAATGCGTCACGTCAACCAATCCTGACTACGCCTATGAAGACAACCAGACTTCCATCCATCTCATAAGGGATGTCTTCAGCCAGATGATGAAGGATCTGCCCACACCCCAGGAATTCAATTCCAGGGCAAGGAAAATCAAGGGAGACAACATGGCAAGG
>JAMCUV010000014.1 GCA_023379345.1 Thermoplasmatota archaeon | reverse complement strand
TCGCTGACCTGCTGGTTGAATTCCTCTTCAAGGTGAAGCGTGTGCACCATGAGGTAAAGCGCTGAAAGGAGCACATTCAGGGCCAGGTTCATCTGATCCTTTGTCAGGGAATCCGTGGCAAGATCAACCCGCGCAATAACCTCCTCATTTATGCCGAACACCATGAACTTTGCTATGTCAAGCCTCTGGTTAAGTATCAATAGTACACGGTATATGGAAAGCCTGTCCTGATTCTCCAGCACCGCCGTCTCAATTCCAGTTCTCACTGTTATGTGCAGTGCTTCCGGGTGAAATCCAATGAGAAATGCAAATGGTATCTTCTCGTTCTCAAGGATAAGATGCCATTGGTCCCATTTCATCTTCCACGGGAGATCTATTAGGACCTTGGAATCTTCAGCTCCATCCGAAAACCATGACACAACCTGTTTCTTAATAGCTTCCAGATCTACCATAAAGATGTATTCCAAATTAGTGTAATAATTTGTCCTTGACCGGAAGTAGTAAGGTCATGCTTTATTCAAATGCGTGCAGGAATCTGAGAAAAGCCACAGTGAAACTTGCGGTTACATTGCAGCTTCAGTAGATGGATTCCGCCAGGAGATATGGCGCTACGGGAAAATTTGGAGGTAGTGTATTCCTCTCTTTCCACAGGCCTAGAATACGATCCTTTAGTTCCTGTGCCTGGGCCATCTTTTCTGCGGCTGAAAGAATCCCGAGTTTCTCCTTTGTTACAATATCATAGTATGGTGATTCCCTGTATTCCACCATTGGCGAGATATAAACCATATCACCTCTCCCCAGGGGCAAATTAGCAACAAAATGGGAAGTGTCTCTTATGTGATCCTCTGCCAGTGCCCTGCCGCCAGCCCCTGACATTATTATGACCCCAAGGCTGATACCTGCAGCCTTCATCTGCCTCATCTCAGCAAGTGCCGTGTCCAGATCCATTGGCTTGTTCAGTATCTCCAGCACTTTTCTGCTGCCTGATTCAACGCCTATGTAAACCCTGTGAAGACCAGCAGAATGCATCTGACTGTAGTCACTTTCACTCTTGCTCAGTGGTGTTGTGAATGCGTCTGAAAATGCATACACCGGCAGGCCGAGTGTTTCGCGCAATGCTGTGATGACCTTAACAACTTCAGATGTGCGGGTATTTATTGCATTTGCGTCGCCAAGGAAAACTGTCCTTCTGGAATCTATGCCCCTGCCCAGGGCCGCCCGCAACTCATCAACCTGTGAGAGGACGGAGCTCACAGAGCTTACGGCATAGTTTATCCCGGTGTAAAGCCGGCAGAAACTGCATTTATTCCATGGGCACCCTCGTGTATATCTTACGTATAAGGCAAAATACTGGTCAGGCGGTATGACCGGTATTCCTCCGCCATATATCTCCGTGAGTCTTCCGGCATCGGAAACAAGCCATTTCCAGTCCCTCTTCCCCATCCATTCCAGGCCCGGCCCATCAGTCCCTGACAGAGCTACAGCTGAAATCAGTGTGCCTAGCCTGCTGTAAATAACATCCGCAATTTCTTGTGCTTCACCATAATCCAGTTCCCTTGTTGTTCTTATTCCATTTGCAGTAATGATTTCAATGAACCGGTTCATGATTGTTCGTCTGTAGCTCCTTCCGGATATTGAGGCAAATATGATCCTTCCTTCCAGATCAAATGTCAATACGTCTCCACTAACCTGCCCTATGCTGAAAACGCCATGGTCAATCTTCCATCCTATATCATTCATGCCATCAACCCGCCAATAGCCACCGCGGGAAGCCGCCATCAGAAGACAACCGGTTTTTCCCGTTCCACTGATTCTTCGACATTTCTTAATTTTTTCAGTCCAACTATGAAAATTCCAGCTGAGATTGCCATGGCAATGGCCCAGTATATGCTGCTGTCCCTGACGTATTGCGACGCGTGAAATGGTATCCAGAGATCCAGGAAGGCAACGCCTGCATCCACAGCAGTATGAAGCAATATGGCTATCCCCAGGGATCCCCTGCCAAACCCGGTTATCCTTCCCCATTTCATGAAGGTGGCCGTTCCCGGATGGAAGAGGAGTGAAGCTATTACATTCAGAATGATAAGTAGCTCCGGGAACCGCGATATTTTCCCTATTACAGGCAATGTATCAAATATCAGGACCATTATGTCTACAACAGAAAATCCAAGGCCAATATAGAATGCGTACTGCTTCGTTCTTGTGTCCACTGCAATATAGGTGGCAACCTCCTGCATGGTAGCTGCAACCAGCCCCAGATACAGACCGAACTCCAGTGGGTGCTGGAATTCAAGCGTGCTGTAACCACTGACGAGAAGCGAAATGCTGAATCCATGCAGGCCAAGGTAGATGTACTCAGGAATTTCCTGAACAATGGCCTGCACGAAGAGTGCAACTGCCATGAATACTATGCCTATGCCTACGGCTATGAGGGCCTCCTTTCTGCTGGTACGTTCCACTGGTTTCAGTGTATCTGTCATTCTGCGCCTATGAAAGGCTCACTCTCTGGACATCGGATGTAACGTCGGCAACCACTACGGCGGTACCATAGGCAACAATTTCGGTCATGACCTGGCCTATATCTGATGAATCAAACCTCATCTCAATGACTGCATTGGCGCCCACCTGTTCCGCTGCGTCCCTGAGCCTTTCCATGGCAGTATTCCTGGCATCTGAGAGCATCTTTGAATATTCCTTTATTTCTCCACCAGCCAGCGACCTCAATCCAGCAACAATGTTGCCGCCCAGTCCGCGGCTCCTTACGGTTATGCCCCAGGTTGTGCCGATAACCTTCGTGATCTTTTTTCCCGGAATATAGTTGGTTGTAACCATCACCACATTGCTGTTTCCATCCATCACAATCACATTCCGTTCCAATATAAATTAGAACACCTCTAACAGCACGTGGATGTATTAAAATTTTGATCTAAAGTCCTTGAGATCAATGCAAGACAGAAAATGCCGGCATATTGTGGCATACTGCTGGAACATCACACTTCGTTGAACGGGCAACTTAGGTATGCTGCCCGAAGTTTATGTGCGATCCTTCTGCACCTGTCCAACGGGGCTGCAGAGTGGAAATTATCCATCTCACTTCGGCAGGGAATGCACAAAGCGACCCAGTTCAGCAATACCGTCCCTGATCGTGTCATTATCGGTGGCGAACGAAAGCCTGAAGTGATATTCTCCCTGGTTGCCGAAGGCAGATCCCGGTGTTATGACAATTCCTGATTTTTCCAGTGCCTTTTCGCAGAAATCCTCACTTGGAATCCTGTTTTCATACTTGACAAATGCATAGAATGCGCCCTCAGGTTTCCTCATGCTTATTCCCTCAGTTTCCGAGATCAGTTTATACACATTATCGCGGCGTGACCGGAATATTTCCCTGAATTTGGCCGGAGACTCCCTGTCTGAAAGAGCCGCAAGGGCACCATACTGGGATATGGATGAGGCGCATGTCATTGTCTGCTGCTGAATCTTGTTTGAGGCCTTGATTATTTCATCAGGCGCAACCATGTATCCAATCCTCCACCCGGTCATTGCATAGCTCTTGGAAAAGCCGGAAAGTGTGATGGTCTTTGGAAACATTTCCGGAATGCTTGCAGGGGAGAACATCTTGCCTTCATAGATCAGGTCCTCGTAAATCTCGTCACTGACAAGGTAAAGTCCGTGTTTCAGGACAAAGTCAGAGAGATTCCTGAGTGCCTTCTCTGTATATACCTTGCCTGTGGGGTTGGTGGGATTGCTCAGGATGACCATCCTGGTTCTGGGTGATACCAGCTTCTCCATCAGTTCAAAATCAAATTCATAATCTTCTGTTGTGGGCACTGTGATGACCTTTCCGCCATACAGCCTGACTATATCGGGATATGAAAGGTAGTAAGGTTCAGGTATTATGACCTCGTCGCCGGGATTGATCAGGCACATGACCGCGAGATTTATGGCAAACTTTGTTGGTGTCACCAGCACATTGCCTGGGGAGGCCTGGATTCCGTTGAAGCTTTTCTCCTTGGATGCTATTGCCTCACGAAGCTCCGGAATGCCAAGGGATGGAGTGTAGTGCGTCTTGCCCTCATTTGCCGCCTTGAATGCGGCATCAATTATGTCCCTGGGGGTTGTGAAATCCGGTTCACCTATACCAAAATTGAAGATCTTCTTTCCGGATCTCTTAAGTTCGGCTGCCCTGTTGCTGGCGGATACGCTCCTGGATTCACCTATGGCCTCAAGCCTGGAAGCTAGCATCTATGGCAATTCACTTTCCAAATATATTATTATCAGTGTGACATCCGACTAATTGCAGGTATTGCAATGATCAACAGACAGCTTTCAGAATCCATCAAGAATCTCATGCCGGCCAGGGCTAGAACCACAAACCCTGACAAACCGGTCTCCATGTGGCGCGAAAGGGATCGGCTCAGGGGATTCCCTGAAAACACCATGGTGGTGATATTCCGCACCGCCGGGTGTGCATGGTACAACTTCTCCTCATGCTCCATGTGCGGATATTTCAATGATGTTGCCTCCAACATAACGCTTGAAAACCTCAAGAATCAGATTGATTCTGTTGCCGGATCACTTGGCGATGTCAGGGTTCTCAAGGTGTTCACATCAGGAAGCTTTCTGGATCCTCTTGAATTCCATCCGGAAGCCAGGGATTATTTCTTCAGGAGCATTCAGGGGAAGATCGACAAACTACTGGTGGAATCTAGGACAGAATACATAACAGAGAGTAACATAGGATCACTCCGGGATTACGGGATACCGGTCAGGATAGCAATCGGCCTGGAAAGCTCAAACGACCAGATAATAAGGAACTCCATAAACAAGGGGAGCAGCTTTTCAAAATTTGTGTCAGCATCCAGCACGGCAAGAAGGCTGGGTTACGAACTCAGGACATATCTGCTCTTTAAGCCGCTGTTCATGTCTGAAAAGGCGGCTATTGCTGACATGATACAGTCCATAGAGGATGCCAGGACTCATTCAACCGACATATCTGTGAATCCCATGAACATCCAGAAACACACGCTGGTTGAGAGCATGTGGAAGAAGGGACTTTACAGGCTTCCAAGGCTCTGGAGCCTTGCCAGGATTCTGCTGGAGACCAGCGATCTTGGGGCAGGTGTTGTTTCCTATCCAACCGGCGGAAACAGGGAAAGGGGCATACATAACGAGGAGAATGATCCTGAGCTGCTCAATCTCATCTATGAGGCTTCCCTCACACAGGATTTCTCAGGGCTACGTGAATACTATGATTCTGTGGACCGAGGCGCCTATGAGGAATTCATCGACGCAGAAGACATAAACTATGACCAGCCTGATTACCCCAGGCTGCTTGCACGAATAATGTCCTCGTCAACCCGTATATGATCAGTGGGACTCAAAACCATACAGGCCATTTCCATTGTTATCATCTGGGTTGGTCATCTGCTTTATGTCGTTTTCCTCCATTGCCTGGTCTATCTTGCGCGCGCACTCCATTGCTCTTGACACAAGGGTTTCCCAGTAATGCTGGACTTCATCCTTTGGTATCTCCTCCGTCACAAGGTCAGTGCCCCCGAATTTGACCACGTAACCGCTGTAATCCTGCCCGGTTCGCTCTGACATCATCTTCATGTATGATGCAAGCTGGAGCCTGTGGTAATCCTCAATGCGATCTGAACTTGTGGAACTCTTGAGTTCCAGTATCTCTCGCCGGTCATTATGCAGGAGATCGATGACGCCTACAAGATTTATGTTTTCATATCCCATGTAATGCCACCTGTAGGGTATGGTGAAGTACATCCTGTATTCAGCAACATATCCCTGATTCTTCACCATGCTCTGCACATAGGAATGAAGCGCAGTTCCCCGGAGCATGTTGAGCCGGTCACGGAATGTTTCCTCCACAAGTCCGAGTTTTCTCTTTACCTCCTGATCTGCGCTGAATGACAACCCGCTCACACTGAACCTGTTGACCGGTATTGGCTTTCCGGTGTAGGGCTTCCCCTGCACGACTTCCCTGAACAGGTTCTCAATTTCATCCTTTCTCGACATTACAGCATGACATTTTATGGTCATTAAAATAACATACGGGCAGACAGTCCATAACTCATATCCTACTGTTGGTTATAATTCAAAAACCTCTTTACCGGAAACGCCATAATCCACGGATCAGAATTGAAGCTCCGAGATTTGGGTGAGAGGGAGATAATCAACAGGATATTCAAGGGCATTTCAATGAAACAGGAGAAGGATGACTGTGCTGTTCTGGAGAATGGGGATGAATACCTGCTTCTTTCCACTGACATAATAAGGCAGAGCACCCACATTCCGGAGGGTGCTGATCCGTCGCTCATAGGGAAATTCGTGGCAAACATAAATCTCAGCGACATTGCTGCAATGGCAGGAATTCCATCGGGGATGCTGGTTTCATACCTCATCGATCCGGAGTCTGATGACAGGTACATTGAGAAGATTGCAGCATCCATTGACAGAGTGCTCAAGGACAATGGCGCAGAAACTCTCGGTGGAGACACCAAGGAGGGCAGCGAGCTTGTCATCAGTGGTTCCATATTGGGCCACCAGGAGAAGAGGCTGACACGCAGAAGAAGCCACATCGCCAAGGGTGATGTGATCGGGGTTACAAACAGGATGGGTCGGGCGGCATCAGGTTACATTTTCTATAGAACAGGATACCGGCCAGACCTTGGAATCAACATGATGCTGGGTATAAGTGCAAGGATCAGGGAAGCACAGATCATGAGTGAACATGGGGCGAAATTCATGATGGATCTGTCAGATGGCGTATTTTCCAGCATATCCCAGATGAAGAGCGACTACGGCATTGGATTCAAGATTGTGGAAAATGAGCTTAAACCTGACAGGAATGTGGCAAAGGCCGCCTCATTAACCGGGCTTCCATCAACTGAAATAATGTGCGGCTTTGGCGGGGACTACGAAATCTTCTTCTCCATCAGCAATTCTGACTACAGGGACTTTCAGGCGGCGATGGAATCCGAGAAAATCGATGTAAGCTTCATTGGTGAGGCATGGGATGGCAACAACATAATGTTCAATGGAAAAGAATGGGTGAACATAAATGAGAGGGGGTACGAACATTTCGGAGTGAAACCACTCTCAGGAATTGCCCACTGATCACTTCCTGGTATGGAGTTCCGGCCCCATTGGATCCTGTGTTTCCTCCCTCAATATATCACGCATTCTGGCTGTTTCTTCAAGGAACTCATCTTTGACCTTCCGGAACCTTTCACGCCACATGATGTTGCAAATCATGAGAAGATGACCTAACTTTCCACTGTAGATCGGGAATGAAACGAAATATGACATCAATTTTTTGCCTGATTGTATGCTGGAGCCCTGAAATGCACCATTTTGTCATTTTGCAGGGAGATAGGAACGCATATCTGCCCCTTTGATAATGTTGATTGGATAACATGATAGGTACAGATGAGTTCAAACTGCTTGATGAGATCAGGAAATTAGATGCCGAGAGGATAGGGATACAGGAACTGAGAAAGCATAATTCGGAACTTTACGGTTACTACATAGACTGGATCCAGAGGCGCGAGAATAAGCTCATCAGGAAGTACATAAGGAAATATGACCGGTGGCCATCGCTTCCTTCCACCATCATTGTCCCGGGAAATAACACACTGCCCTGGAGATCTGGGGAACCTTCCGGATCCCTCTGATCCTGCATCCATTTACCGCCTTGCTCATTTCCACGGGTGAGCTTTTTATGCCTGATTTCAGTGCACACACATAATGTGTCCTGATGGATCCGGCACTCCCTGTTTCCATCCATGGCTGCAGGTGCCTGCATGCCTGAAAAATTTTATGAGTATGGAACAATACCTGTCAGGAGGAGGATGGGGCCTGTATGGTGAATCCGGTAGGTTATTGGAGTGCCACCCCACAGAGTTTCCCCTGATTTTGAGATGCCCGAAACAGTGTATGAACAGATTGAGACTAACAAAAGCTTGAAGGCCATAGGCGATGAGGTTCTGCAATACTGGAAGGAAGCGGGCATTATTGAAAAGTCTCTTAATTCCTCCCTGGGGAACAAGCCGTTCACATTCCTTGAAGGCCCGCCCACTGCAAACGGCAGGCCTCATGTTGGCCATGCCATGACCCGTACAGTCAAGGACAGCGTGCTCAGGTACAGATACATGACAGGCCACCGCATATCCCGAAGAACCGGAGGCTGGGATTGCCATGGACTTCCAGTTGAAATAGAAGCTGAAAAGCACTTTGGCTTCAAGGTGAAGAAGGAGATAGAGGAATTCGGCATTGACAAATTCAACGAATACTGCAGGGAGAGCATATTCCGGTACATAGACGAGTGGATGGAGACTGATGATCACCTGGGCTACTGGGTGGACCAGGAAAACGCATATGTCACCATGCGGAATGATTACATCGAGAGCGAATGGTGGGCTCTCAAAACCATGTTCCAGAAGAAGATGCTGGTAAGGGACTTCAAGATTGTGCCCTACTGCCCCAGATGTGAAACATCCCTGAGCTCGCACGAGCTTTCACAGGGATATGACGATGCAAAGGACCCGTCAGTCTATGTCAAATTCAGGGAGAAGGGGTATTCAAACAGGTATTTCCTGGCCTGGACAACCACACCCTGGACTCTGCCCGCAAACCAGTTTCTTGCCGTGAATGAAAGAATCCAGTATGCCCTGGTCAGGGTGGGGGATGAAGAATACTATGTTGCCCGGCCGGTGGTGGAAAGACTCTTCGGCAAGGACGCCAGCGTGCTTTCCACAATGCCTGGATCCGACCTTGTGGGAAAGCAGTATGATCAGCTCATGGATTTCATACCGGCCTCCAGGGGATCACTGGTCGTGACATCCGGGGATCATGTCACTGTGGAGGATGGAACAGGAATTGTGCACACCTCCCCCGCCTTCGGTGCTGACGACTTTGAAATCGGGAAGAGACTTGGCGTAGAAATAATCAATCCCATCAACCAGTCCGGAAGATTCAATGATCCACGGCTCCCGTGGAACGGAAAATTCTTCAAGGATGCCGATACCGAGATTCTCATATGGCTCAAGACACGCAACAAGGTGTACAGATCAGAGAAAATAACGCACACATACCCATTCTGCTATCGCTGCGGCACACCATTGCTCTACTATCCTCTTCAAGCCTGGTTCATACGGGTTTCCACCATAAGGCAGAAACTTCTGGAAAACAACAGCAGGATAGACTGGCACCCGGAACACCTGAAGGACGGCAGGTTCGGCAATTTCCTCACTGAAGCCAAGGACTGGGCACTGAGCAGGAACAGGTACTGGGGAACGCCGCTTCCGGTGTGGACCTGCCCTGAGGAGCATATGGTTGCAGTTGGGAGCGTTGAGGAATTGAAGCAGTATGGAGGCAGCGTGCCGGAAGATCTTCACCGCCCCTTCATTGATGATGTGAGATTCCCGTGTCCCACTTGCGGGAAGGAGATGACCCGCGAGCCATATGTCATAGACACATGGTTTGATTCCGGCAGCGCAACCTATGCTGCCATACACTACCCAATGGAAAGCAGCAGGGTCCCACTTCCCATATCCTTCATCACCGAGGCAATAGATCAGACCAGGGGATGGTTCTACACCCTTCACGTCATCGGATCAATCCTCTTTGACACCAATGCCTACGAGCATGTGCTTTCCATAGATTTCATCCTTGACGAGCAGGGGAGAAAGATGAGCAAGAGCAAGGGGAATTCGGTCTATGCCATTGATTTTGTCAATGAGTTCGGTCCTGACCCTGCAAGGCTGTTCTTCATGACCGGCGTTCCATGGCGATCAAAGGCCATAGACAGGAAGCTTATCTCGGAAATCACAAGGAAGGTCTTTGGCACCCTTTCAAATGTCTATTCATTTTTTGCTTCAAACGCAAACCTTGACCGCTACAGATATGAGGGGCTGATGCCGGGAAGCAACATTCTTGACAGGTGGGTAATCTCCCGCTGCAATTCCACAGTCGAGGCAGTGAGGGATGCCATGGATAACTATGACATGCACATAGCGCTGAAGGCCATAGAGGATCTCATAGAGGATCTCTCCAACTTCTATCTGCGGCTTTCCAGGAGAAGATTCTGGGCTGAGACACTGGACAGGCAGAAGGAGGAAGCATATTCAGTGCTCTTCTATACTCTGGAGACAGTTACCCTGATGCTTGCCCCTTTGGCCCCGTTCTATTCCGAATACCTTTACAGGAAACTTCATCCTGAAGCGGAAAGTGTTCATCTTGAGAAATTCCCTGAGGCCATGGGGCAGATGATAAACCATGATCTTGAGGCGGAGGTGAGCAGGGCAGAAGCCATACTTGAGGCTGCCAGGAGGATCCGGCAGGACCATGGCATAAAGGGGAGGCAGCCTGTGACGGAGGTTCTGGTCTCTTCAACCGCTGAAATAGGAAAGGAGCTCCTTGATATCATCTCACCGGAACTCAATGCCAGAACAGTGAAATTCGTTGATGGAAGTGAGTGGCCTGTGATCAGGAAAATTGCCCTCAAAACCAAGGAAGCAGCACCACTTCTCCGGAAAGACCTCAACATGGTCAGGGAAGCACTTGATCATGATGATGGCACCCTGGCTCTGCAATTTTCCAGTTCTGGGTCCGTGAAGGTTGGCCAACACACTATAACAGGTGAAATAGCTGAAATATTCATGGAACCCAGGGCTGAATATGCCATGGATCACGAACCGAAGTCCGGGATAACGGTATTCGTCAACCTGAAGAGAGATCAGGCGCTGATGAACGAGGGGCTTGCAAGGGAGCTTGTCAGGAGGATACAGGTCATGAGGAAGGAGATGAACCTGCAGTATGACGAGACCATCGATGTGACCATATCCGGTCCTGATGAGATCAGGGACCAGCTTGCGGAACACACTGACTGGATAGGGAAGGAAACCCTTGCTTCCACGCTGCAATTCGTCAATGGCATCCAGGGAAGGAAATGGGATATCGATGGCGAAATATTCATCATACGCATTGTCCCAACTGAGACGGTGAAGTGAATTGGACAAGGAAAGGGCATTCATTGTGGGAAGGTTTCAGCCATTCCACAACGGGCATCTTGAGATAATAAGGAGCATACTGAAACACAATGCATCAGTAATCATTGGAATAGGGAGCGCACAGTATTCCCACACACTAAAGGATCCTTTCACCGCAGGAGAGAGGCACCTGATGATATCAACAACACTGGAAAGAGAGGGCATTTTCCAGTTCTACCTGGTACCAATTGAGGATGTCAACTCCAACCCGCTCTGGGTGGCACACGTTGAATCTCTCACTCCGGGCTTCAACAGGGTGTATACAAACAATCCCCTTGTAACAAGGCTTTTCAAGGAAAAAAATTACAGGGTCGAATCCATGGACATGATCAACAGGTCAAACTGGTCCGGAACACACATAAGGGAAAAAATGATAAAAAATCAGGACTGGAGATCCGATGTCCCGCGTGCAGTTGCTGATATAATAGATGAAATTGATGGAATATCGCGGATCCAGGACCTTGCAAAGACCGATGAAGACACCATCTAAGACAGCATTTTCATTATGACTGCGCTGTCCTGAAGGATGTGATCTATGACCACGTATTCATCTGCCTGATGGGCAACTTCCGGCATGGTTGTGCTCCATACCACGGCATCGTAACCTTTCCTGCGGAAAAATGCTGCACACGTGCCTCCTCCGATTCCCACCGCCGATGGCTCCTTTCCACGTGTATCCCTGATTGCGGCTTTAAGTGCCTGAACCACGGGCGCATTGACGGATGTGGGTATGGGGGCCTGCTCCTTCTGGAAGAGATCGTATGATATCTTTGCGGGGCTGCTCTTCTGGAATTCACGTATGTATGCATCAATGAAGTCGGTTACCTCATCCAGGTCATACTTCGGCAGAATCCTGCAGTCCACGTACTGGACCTCCGTGCCCGGGATGGTGTTTATGTTGTCCACATTCTTCTCGTGCTTTGTTGGCTCAAATGTGGACTGCGGCGGAGAGAAAATCGGATCGGTGTCAGCATATTTCCTGTGCAGTTCCCCATCAAGGCCCAGTATGAACTTCATGGCTTCCCGGTTTGCATTTATGGCCATTGCCGGCTGGCTTGCGTGGTACTGCTTCCCAAGTATTTTGAACTTGATCCACAGTATGCTCTTCTCTGCGACCTCGATCTGGAGGCCGTCTTCGGTGCCGGCATCCGGTACCATTACCAGGTCGGTTTTCTTGAATATGTCCTTCTCCAGGAGGAACTGTATTCCATATTTGCTTCCAACTTCCTCGTCCGCAACAAAGGCCAGCCCCAGATTATACTTCAGGTTCTTGCCCCTGATCTTCCGGAGGAGCAGCAGCGAAAGGAAAACAGCCTGTCCGTCATCAGATGTGCCTCTTCCATAAATCTTCCTGCCCTCAACTGTGGTCTGGAATGGCGGGTGCGTCCAGAGAGCGGGATCCCCAACCGGGACTGTGTCCGTGTGCGACACAAGCCACAGTGTGGTGCTGGCGCTTCCCACCTTCAGGATAATGTTTGCCCTGACCACCCCGTGAGAATCCTTTGTATCATACCTCTTGAAATCGGGATATCCAAGTTCCTTGAGAATTGCGCAGATCTCGTCAGCCCTGGCGGATTCCCCACTTCCACCGGATTCAGGTGAAATTGACTGTATTGGAATGATCCGGCTGGCAACGTGCTTTATGAACTCCTCGTCGTCCATTTCCATTATTGCAGACTGCATGTATAGAAATCAGCATTTCGCATATAATGTTTCAGCATGGCTAACCTTCATCCGGCCACTGTCAGCGGTAACCTATTTTATCCCAATCACATAACTGCGATTGATCATGGAAAACCGGAAGGAAAATTTCAGCGAATGGTACAACGAAATTGTGGACATAGCAGGACTCAGCGACAAGAGATATCCCATAAAGGGAATGAATGTCTGGATGCCGTACGGGCTCAAGGCAATGCAGAACATTGACCGTATCATCAGGACAAACGTGGATTCCCTGGATTTCCAGGAAGTGAGTTTTCCGGTTCTCATAACAAGAGACCAGCTCTCTGTTGAATTTGAGCACGTGAAGGGCTTTGAGAACGAGGTTTACTGGGTTACGCGTGGAGGGATGGACCAGCTCGACGTGGAAATGGCCCTCAGGCCTACCAGTGAGGCGGCAATGTACGGAATGTTCTCCCTCTGGGTCAGGAGCCATGCGGACCTTCCTCTCAGGATATACCAGATAGTCAGCGTATACCGATATGAGACAAAACACACAAGGACATTCATCAGGATACGGGAAATACATTTCTTTGAAGCCCACACGGCCCATGATTCCTACGAGGATGCAGAGAGGCAGATGGATCAGTACAGGGCAATCTGGAAAAACATAAGCCATGAACTCTGCCTTCCCTACATGATAGATCAGCGGCCTGACTGGGATAAATTCCCGGGAGCAAGATATACCCTGGCCTTTGATACGGTTCTTCCAGGCGGCAGGAGCCTCCAGATAGGAACCATACACCAGTACGGAACCAATTTCTCAAAGAATTACGACATAAAATACCTTAAGGACGACGGGACGCATGAATACGTGAGCCAGACAACATTCGGGCTCAGCGAAAGGCTGCTGGCTGCCGTGATTGGCATACATGGTGACGACCAGGGCCTCATATTCCCGCCTGCAGTGGCGCCTGTTCAGGCCGTGATCGTTACGATCCCTTCAAAGATCGTTGATGTTGTGCCATATGCCAGTGCAATACTTGATGAACTTAGGGCTGCAGGCATAAGGGCATGGCTTGACACCAGGGACAACTACACTCCCGGGTTCAAGTACAATGAGTGGGAGATGAAGGGAGTTCCCCTGAGACTGGAAATTGGCGAGAAGGAAGTGTCGGGAAACCGGGTTACGGCCTCCATCAGAACAGGTGGCAAGAGAAGGCAGATGCATAGGGGCGATATTTCCCGATCCGTGACTGAACTGCTTGAAGAGGTGGCAGGGAATCTCAGGGCAAGGGCTGATGAACATTTCAGGAAATTATCAAGAAAGTACAGCAGCATCGAGGAGATGAAAAATGCCCAGGGGCTTGTTCTTGCAGGATGGTGCGGATCAAAGGAGTGCAGTGACGCCATCGAGGGTAAGCTGGAGCTTGGGGCTCTTGGGTTCAACCGTGACAGTGAGGAAACTGAGAAATGCGTTGTCTGCGGGAAGGACGGAAAAATTGCGGCATTCTCCAGGTCGTACTGAAGGGATTTGATGAATCTTCACGGGATAAGGCTTGTGGTGTTTGACATGGATGGTGTTCTCACAACACACCCCAGCAGCTGGGAGTACGTCCATCAAGCCATGGGGGTGGATAACTCTGAGAGCCTGAGGCTCTACCGTACAGGAAGCATCAGCTACATGGATTTTCTGCGCAGTGACGTTAACCTTTGGATCTCCAGGAATCCGGGTATCACCAGGGAGGACGTCATAAAGATTCTGGACAGGATACCACTCCGGGAAAACCTTAACCGCACAATAAATGAAATCAGGGACTCAGGGGCGGCCACTGCCATTGTCTCAGGAGGGATTTACTGGCTTGCCCAGCGAATAGCAGGTCAGGCCATCTTTGACCACATCTATGCCAACATGATACTGACTGATGATAGGGGCCGCATTATTCCTGATGGAAATGTGATGGTTGAACCCAGGCACAAAGACACAGTCATAATGGCAATACAGAAGCAGCTTGGAATATCCGAGGCAGAGACGGCAAGTGTGGGGGACACCACACAGGATGCGGCCATGTTCAGGCACTCGGCAGTGTCCATCGCCTTCAATTCTGTTGACGGGAGGCTCTCAGAAATGGCTTCCCATTCTGCAAGTGGCAATGACCTGCTGGAGATAGCCCGCATCCTTGCTGGTGAACAGTGATGCCGCAGCCTGCCCCCGTTGAACAAAGACGGTTACGGCACATTTCTATTTATATACCGTATCCATGACTAACGCCATGGAAAAGGTTGATGTTTCAGTCTCGCCGGAAAAGGTATCCAGCGGTGTGGCCTGCCTTGATGACCTCATGGGCGGAGGCCTTGAGCCTGAAATAATTACTGAACTCTTCGGCGAAGGCGGATCCGGGAAATCAAACCTTTGCATGCAGTTCTGCCTTGCAACCCTGAGATCCGGCAGGTCTGTCATATACCTTGACAGCGAGGGCTTTTCCACTGAAAGATTCAAGCAGATGAGCGGAGGGGATGAAAGCCTTACGAAAAATCTGTACCTTTACAGGCTGGGATCCCTGGAGGATCAGGATCTGGCAATAATGAGGCTGCCTAAAATAGCCGAGAAGATAAGGGCTCCCGGGCTCATAGTCATTGATTCCTTCACTGAATTCTTCAGGCTTGAGAACCAGTCTGATCTCTCTGCAAGATCAGCAGGATTCCAGAAGCAGCTTTCCAACCTCTCCGCTGCGGCGCTGAAGCTAAAGGTACCTGCACTCATCACAAACCAGATCTACCAGGACCCTGATTCCGGAAGATTGAATCCCTTCGGAGGATTCCTTGTCGACCATAACATGAAGGCAATATACCGTGTTGAGAAGTTCCCCAACGGCAAGAGAAGGATATCCGTGACAAAACACAGGTCTCTGCCGGAGGGCAGGTCCTCAGAATTCAGGATAACGGATTTCGGGCTTTCCTGCGAGGTGCAGTGAGTGGGCGTAGATATATCCGATATACTTGTAAAACACAGCACCAGCCTGAAGGATCAGGGCGGAATGAGGGTCAGTGTTGATGCCTACAACATAATTTACCAGTTCCTCAGCAGCATACGGCAGCCTGATGGCACTCCGCTCATGGACAGGTCAGGCAACGTGACGTCACACCTTTCAGGGCTTTTCTACCGCACAATAAACATGATAGAGGTGGGGGTAAAACCCGCATTTGTTTTTGATGGCAGGCCGTCAGTTCTGAAGAACAGGACGCTTGAGGCCAGGAAACTTGTGAGGGAGAAGAACCGGGAGGAGCTCAGGGTGGCCCTGGAGGAGGGGAACCAGGAAAGGGCAAGATCGCTCAGCTCCAGGATAAATTACATCACAACCGAGATCGTCAGCGAATCCAAGGATCTGCTGAAATACATGGGTGTTCCCGTTGTTCAGGCACCATCTGAGGGAGAAGCCCAGGCATCAGTGATGTCCAGGACAGCGCTGGTGGACGGGGTTGTCTCCCAGGACTATGACTGCCTGCTCTTCGGTGCCAGGCGAGTATTCCGGAATCTTACGCAGAT
>JAMCUV010000013.1 GCA_023379345.1 Thermoplasmatota archaeon | reverse complement strand
TTGCAATAGCAAACTGGAAGGTTGCGCTGTTCTTCTTCCTGCCTGGCATTGCAATCATTTCACTCACCTGGGTTATAGCGGACGCAATGAAAAAAGAAAAGATTCATGTTCGAAACGCGCCCTGGGCTTTTGTAACCATGGCCATAATGGCAGTTTCCGCATTCGGATCCGGGATGCTCATACTTGCGGATGTCAGATCGCCGTCACTTCTGTACACAATCTCAATGATACTCACAGTTATGGTCACGGCAATCTCCGCTGCAGTTGTGATCGCCATTTCCAGGGGTATCTTCCCTCAGCGTCCTGATGTATACAAGCCGATGAGCAAGAATGCATACACACTTGCAGGTTCAGGATTTACAGCTTCAGCCATATTCATACTCTTTGAGATTTCCGTAATCAATCCTGACACTGTGTTCAAAACTTCTCTGTACGCAATTGGGCTGGGTGTAATATTGCTGATCGGCGGTGCGGTTTTGAGAATGTACAGGGCTACCATTTATCATGAATGATAGCCTAAATATCCCACTCTTTATTTTTGGTAGCATATGTTGAATCAGAGGAAAACCCTGGAGGCACTTGCATTCTCCTTGAGTTTTATCCTGTTTTTTATTTCTATACTTATGGCTTACAAGCTTGGAGACCTTGTAGTCGATACCGCAGCCTTGCGTTCAATCATAATAATTGTCGCAATCATGGTGTCATTCTATGTGCTTCAGCCTGTCTTCATGAAATTCTGGCACCCTCTTCAGCTTTACCTCGCATCTTTCACACTTACATTCCTCCTATTCCTTACTGTTGCGTTCATAGCTTTTCCACAATTCTTCATGCTTGTATCCTCCCTGGTGCTATTTCTTATTTACTATGTTCTCTCCATCAGGGACACAGGAGACCTTAAGGTCAGAATCCCCACTTTTTTCATCACGCTAACTCTGATGGCCATAATCGGGAGTATTGTGGGACCGGCAAATCAGCCCCCTGGATTTCCTGTGACAATTGAGAGTACAGCTTCCATGTTCGTATTCATCGGCCTCAAGGTGCCACTTCTTGAAAAGTTTGGCATAACTGTTCTTTCAACAAAGATCAATATGATACTTAGCCCCGTTGAACTTGTTCTATTCTTCGGAATAGCAGCACTTGTTTCTGAGAATTACCATGAGATAATCACATACCTGACTGGCCACAAGTCATTCTCCAACAGACTTGGTGTTGCCGTATATGGTTTGACTGGTGCGCTCAGTTGCCAGTGCGAGAGTTTTATTGCTCTCCTTCCAGCCGTGAGCATTCTCCTGATTGATGAGATTCTTGTTCCCATGATATTTGTAAGTGCTGCCCTCCTGGCTGGCACATATTTACTGGTCTCAAGGCTCTACAGGAGGAAACATTACGTCACAATTTTCATGCCGGATAGATGGAAAGGCGTGAAAACACTTAAGATCGCATTTGTCGCCTTCATACTTATCTCTGTGCCATTGGTATTCACAATAGGTATTTACTATTCCTGGCAGAGATATGCGCTGTTTTTCTTCCTTTCCAACATGCTGATGGTACTGGTTGGATACGTATTCATGGTTGAGCTTTTCCGCATAATTCCATACCGCGGATCTTCAAGATGGATCAGTTCGGGAATGGCAATTCTTGGAACAATCATCCCTGTAGTTTGGTTCCTACCATTCATGACTGAGGCGGCTTTCCATTCACCCGCTATTTTCGGTGTAATGACCATTTCAGGATTCGCTGGGGGAGTGCTTCTGGGTACAGCCTACTCAATGCTGGACAGGAATGACAGGTATGTGTTCAATGAATACATCACAGTTGTATTCAGCCTGCTTCCACTGACAATTTTTTACATTACTGACAGACTGCAGAGAGCAATATGGCCATCATTCACCCTTTCAGGCCAGACTGAATTCTCAATCATTGCATGGCTTGTGATGCTTCCCATCATGTGGTATGCCACTCATCAGGCACTCAATAATCTGGCATTTCTCCAGGGAGGCGCACTTCGTTCATGGAAGGCTGCAGGATCGGCAGTCAAGCAGCCCGAAGAGTAGGGAACGTCAGTCATGCCTTGGAAGCCACAACCGATCTTCCGGAACCTCCGTAAGAAGTGGATCTGAAGGACCGCTTTAGCAGGAGGGAGTTCAGGACCACGCTTGTTGAGCTGAATCCCATTGCAAGCGCAGAGAGCATTGGCAGGAAGGAGTAGATGCCAAGGCCGAAGGCAGGAACCAGTATTCCGGCGGCAACAGGTATGAGGATGGAATTGTATCCTATGGCCCACCCGATATTCTGCCTGATCTTCCTCATGGAGAGCCGTGCCATAACCATGGCTTCAGTAACAAGAGTCAGGTCGTCCCTGGCAAGAATCAGGTCTCCTGCATCCATAGCTATGTCCGAGGCGTTTGAAACCGCAATGCCTGCATCGGAAGTTTCCATCACAACTGCATCGTTTATTCCATCGCCGACAAATGCCACAAACTCCCCTTTTTCCTGGTAACCCTGTATGATGGCAGCCTTTTTCTCCGGGGTGCATTCACTCTCATAGGTGTCTATGCCTGTACTTCTTGCCACCGATTCAACGGCGTCGCTTCTGTCCCCTGATACCATTGCCACTTTCATTCCCATTTCATGGAGGCGCTCCACAACACCCGATACTTCGGGACGAATTTTATATTCCATGAAAATAACGCCTGCAGGAACACCATCAACCGACATTGAGACAGCGGATCCTGTGGTTTCCCTGGATCTTTCCATGATGATCATGTGGTTGCCAACAGATCCCTGAATCCCGGCTCCGGGTTTTTCAGTTACATCAGACGCTGCAGATTCTGAGATGCCCTGTTCCCTGCAATATCTGGCTATGGCTCTTGCCACAGGATGGTTCGAATGCGATTCAATTGCATAAGCGAATGAGAGGAATTCGCTCCTGTCCATGTTTGCCTCAATCCTTGCTATTGATGGCACGGATTCTGTCACAGTCCCCGTCTTGTCGAAGACCACCATGGTTGTTCTGGAGAGCCTGTCCAGGACACTTGTGTTCTTGAACAGAATCCCCCTTGATGATGCTGTTGATGAAGTTATAAGCATAACAATTGGTGCAGCAAGTCCTATTGCACAGGGACATGCTATGACCACAACGGAGACGAAGGCCAGTACAGGAATGGCAATGTCCAGGCCCGTGCCACGCAGGATCAGTGTCCACGTGATGGCAGAGATTGCAGCAGAAATCAGTACAACCGGAACAAAGTACGTCGAGAAAATATCTGCAACTCTCTGTACCTTGGCACGGCCTGATGACGCTGCCTGAAGCATGTCATAGATTCTGGATATTGTGGAATCTTGGCCTGCCTTTTCAACACGAACTGTAAGGGCACCGTTTATGTTCCTCATGCCAGATATTACTCGGTCTCCCGCTGCTACGGTTATGGGTTCCTGTTCCCCTGTTATGGCAGATGGGTCAACATCGCCTGTTCCAGCATCCACGGTACCATCCGCAAGTATGACTTCTCCGGCGCGGATGCTTATCCTGTCCCCCGGCTTCACCTGATCCGCGGGAATGTCTTTCACTCCGCTATTGGTCACAAGATGTGCAGTCTTAGGCATTATTTCCAGCAGTTTGGACGCAGCATCGCCGGCAGATTTCTTTGTTACTGATTCTATGAAGCTTCCTGTAAGAATCAGCGTGATTATGAAGGACGATGCATCGAAATATACGCTTGAACCGGGGATGACATTCCTGAAAAACGTTATGAAGAGGGAGAAGAAGAATGCTGTGAGTGTTCCCAGTGAAATCAGTATGTCCATGTTCCCCATCCTGTTCCTTACTGCCTGGTAGGCCCCGCTGTAAAAACCCAGCCCAGCATAGAACTGTACAGGGAGGGCAAGAGCAAGGAGTACGTAGTCCTTTGCCGGGAAAGCTGTCAAATAAGTCAGCAAGAGGATTGGCAGGGAGAAAAGCCATGCCACGATCAGGCGCATTTTCAGGCGTTTGATCTGGTCCTCGGGAGACATGAATTTCTCCATGCAGTCTCTGGAGCAGAAATAATAAGTCTTGCCATTTTTCTCCATCTTCAGGGTGGAATTTTCCGGCACAAACATGCCACATACAGGATCGGTGGGCATTCAGATCACGTCCATCATGTGCTTCATGGCCGTACATCGTGCCCAGATTCATAATCTGTTCTGGAACACAATGTATAATATCACCTGTAAAATGTAACAATGTGCAAAAACAATCCAGGGAACTTGAGCAGAGGGTGCTAATGATGCTGAAGGAGAATTCCAGAAAGAGTGTTGTGGACATTGCAGCGGAACTTGGAATCAGCAGGATCACAGCCCGGAAGGTCATAGACGGACTGGTGGAATCGCAGGAGATCATCAGGTTCACCGTGGAATCAAGCAGTGATCAGAATGATCTAGCCCTGATCCACGTGAGAAGCGGAACCGTGATTCCAGATGATCTGGTGCTTGAGGTATTCGATCTGATTGACGGAACATCACTCATACTGGTTTACCTGGAAAATATAGCTTCTGTAAAGGACCCCGGGATAATTGATGTAAAGATTGTATCACGCAGGAAAATCGGCAGCCCTGTACCAAGATACCCATCGCTGCACTGCGATTACTGCGATGCAGAGATAAGGGGAACGCCAATCTCCGTGAAGGGTGAAGGAAAAACTTACTATGTTTGCTGCCCGAACTGCGAACGCGACATGAAAAGGAGGCTTGGGAGCCTGGAGCACGCACAGCAGTAAAACATAGTCTGAAGGTAACACACGATGTGTGTGAATGTGGCTGCCACTTCTATTTGCCTCCCCGATGGAAACATATGCGATATGCAGCCAGAATCAGTGAATGAATCTCATCTTGTGTATTTCAATGGATTCTTTTCAAAGGTGTCCTTGCACGTCTCATTACAGAAATAGTACGTCTTGCCCTTGTAGGAGGTCTTCAGTGGCGTGTCTTCCTTTACTTTCATTCCACAAACAGGATCTATAGCCATACCTGCTTATGACGCGCCTTTATTTCAAATAAGCGTTTAATTTATGCTAATTGGAAACCGCCTGTGTATACAGAATGTTATGGTGCCCACATATTGTCCTTCACACCAACTTTGCAATGAGGACTGCATAAATGAGCGCAGGAGGCTATCCTAAACCGTTTCAGGCATATATCCCGCTGTAATATATATCTCACATATGATGATAGGTAAGAATTGCAGCCGTAATATTGGATTTACAGCAGGTGATACCATCGCCTCCAAAATGTTTAGGTATTCCCGTGGCAATCATAATACGACATGAAACCAACAATAGTTCTCAAGCGGGTCTATGAAAACGTTGGAGATGATGGCTTCAGGGTGCTGGTTGAGCGGCTCTGGCCCAGGGGCTTGACTAAAGAAATGGCCCATGTGGACTACTGGGCCAGGAACATTGCGCCCACGGCTGAACTGAGGCAGTGGTATTCCCACGATCCGGATAAGTGGGTTGAATTCAGCAAGAAATACATGGAAGAACTCAGATCAAACGGCAATCTGGCGGAATTTATGGATATCGTATTCAGCCACCCCAGGGTAACATTCCTCTTTGCATCAAGGGAAACTGAGAAAAACAGTGCAAGTGTCCTGAGGGAGTTCATCCTTCAGGATAGGTGATTGGCCCAAAGCAATGACTATAACACAGGTACCTTCTCGAGCTTCTCAAGTTCCTGAAGTGTGCGCTTTCTTATCTGTGAAGGAGATGGGTATTTTCCCAAGGGTTCGCCGGACTTCAGGTACTGTTCCATGATTGGGGTCATATTGCCTCCGCACTGGCAGGTCGTAACATCCTGGCCAAATGGCACAACAAGGGTGCTGTAGCAGCGTTCGCACCTGAGCACCTGCTTGGCACCGGAGAACTTTCCCCTCTTGGTGAGCGGCTCCCCATTGACCTCAACTATGTCCATTGCAAAATCAAAGGGCTTGGCAGAAGAGATTGATGTGCCTATGCCGAATGCGGCAACACCTGCTTCCTTAAGTTCCCTGAGGTTCTCCAGCCTGAGTCCCCCGCTGGCCATAATCTTGACATGCCCGTATCCCCTGAGGTCAAGCTCCCACCTGATTTCCCGTATAAGTGCGGCAAAATTGCCTCTCCTTGATGACGGAGTGTCAACCCGTATGAAGTCCAGGTCGGGAATTGTGGACGCAGCCTCTATGGCAGCAAATTTCTCATCCATGAACGTGTCTATGAGCACGGTTTTTTTACCGGGTGCAGCAGATTTTACCGTGAGATCCCAAGCCTTCCTGTCTCCCATCAGCAGTGCCAGGGCGTGTGGCATTGTGCCCACAGGATCTGTTCCGGTGACCCTTCCTCCCAGTATTCCAGAAACACCATCTGCGCCTCCAATGTATGCGGACCTGTCAATCATTGGCGAAATTGCAGGATGCATCCTCCTTATGCCGAAGGAAAAGAACGGGGTGTCCCCAAGTTCTTTCCTGATCTTTGCGGAATAGGTTGAAATTCCAGATGCCTGGCAGATAAAGCCAAGTATGGCAGTCTCAAGGTTACCGAAGCTTGAATATGGTCCTTCCACCCTCAGGAACGGTACGGGGGTTCCGGTGGAATCGCGGGGCGGAACTATTGTTCCCTCCGGTATGGCGTAAACATCAAGATCCTTGCCCCTGAGAAGATGGATGATCTCATCAAGGCCAGAGAAATTCACCCAGGTGTCAAGAGGCCCCGATACGGTGACCTCTGCTTTCACGCGGTCCCCTGTCTCAGATCCTGATGCGTTCAGGCTCCTCTGAAAATAGACGTCTGAAGCCAGCCCTTCCGATATTTCTTTCTCCGTTGCAATATTGTAGCCTGTCATAACCCTTTCACAATTCCTTTTGAAATTCATCACTTGTTGTTATTCTGAAGCCATAATTCCGGGATATAAATTCCATGGCATCCTCATGGCGCTTTTCGTCAATGGCAGCGCAGAGATCCTTGAGCACAACGGCGGCATAGTTGTTGAAGAAGGCACCAGCGCATGTGTGCAGCACACAGATGTCGGTGCTTACCCCCAATATTACAAGGTCCGTGACATGCCTTGCCCTTAGGTATCCATCAAGGTCTGTCTGGAAGAAGGCATCGTAATGGCGCTTTGTGATCCTGTACCCGCTGATGGAATCAAGTGCAGGATAGAGGCGGGAACCGGG
>JAMCUV010000012.1:24477-34332 GCA_023379345.1 Thermoplasmatota archaeon | reverse complement strand
GGTTCCATGGAAACGCTGGTCATTTTTCTGGCAATCATAGCAATCATAGTGGTAAGGAGGATCGTCCGAGGGATATACGGGAGGCGTTACAGCACAGGGAGAGTCCTGTTTCTTCCGGTATTCTATGTGCTGCTGACGCTGGCCTTCGTCATATTCCTGAATCCCGGGGACACAGAGATATATTACACCCTTCTCCTGATCCCGGCCGGTGCCGTCATGGGCCTGAGAATCGGCAGCGGGATATCATTCTTCATGAAGAACGGGGAAGTGTACTACAGGCGTTCACCAGTCATACTGATTATCTGGTTCGCATCCTATGTGTCCAGGATTCTGCTGGAAGTTCTTTACCCCGCCAACCGTACCATCGCATTTGCGGTTGATGTGGTCCTGGCACTTACTGCCGGGCTCATAATAGGGGAGGCCGTGCATCTTATCCGGGGCCGCAGGAGCTTCAATCCGGCACCTGAAATGGAAGAAGACAGGTTTGTCATCAACCAGTGATGTGGAAAAGGGAGAAGTGTTCTTTCCTTGAAATGGTATTTCAGGGGCGGCCTGACAGCAATATCTGCAGGTTACGTCCCTTCCGGCATTGCCTTTGGCGCCATAGCGACGGCATTGCACGTTCCTGTCTGGGCCACAATATCGCTTTCGGCACTGGTTTATTCCGGGGCGGTCCAGTCTACCTTCGTGGGGTTCTGGAGCATTGGCATAGATCCGGGCACCCTCCTGCTGACAGCTTTCCTGCTCAATCTCCGCCATACATTTTACGGCCCGCACGTGGGGAGCATAAGGAATGACATAACACTGAAGGACATGATGTCCATTGCGCCTCTCCTGACGGATGAAGTATATGCCCTCTCCGTGCAGGATCCACCACTGCCGAAACGCTCAGTCAGGTTCCTGAGTCTATACGCCTACGGGAACTGGATAGGTGCCACGGCTGTCGGCTCCCTTCTCGTTAATTTCCTTCCGGCAGGGGTTGAAGCAGCAATAGCCATTGCGCTGCCTGCCCTTTTCTTGGCACTGCTCATACCCAAGATATCTGACCGATCCACAACCGTGACTGCTGCAGCATCCATTGCAGTTTCCGTTGCTGCAAGAGCCCTGCACCTGCCTTCATACTTCATAATAGTTCCAATCATTGTTGGAGTTGCATCGGGCATTGTGATTTTGATGAGCAGGAGGCCAGCATGATCCTCATACTGTTGATCGCTGCCCTGGCGCTTCTCAGCCTCTCCCAGAGACTGGTCCCATGGCTTGTCATCTCCAGGTTCAGGGGAGGCAGGTACATGGAGCAGATATTCAACCTCTTTGCAGTCTCGGCCTTTTCCGCACTTGCGGTATACAACATAACAGAATTCACTACTGGTTCACTGGTATCGCTGGCAGTCGCAGCCATTGTGGCGCTGCGCACCAGAAATCTGGGGTACGCAGTGCTTGCGGCCATAGCAGTTTCCCTTGTGGCTCTTTACATATGAGGCCGCTAAATTCACGGCAAGCCTCCGGATGGAATCCGGACACAGTTAATTAGGGGATTCCAGGGCCTCAACATCCCTGACATAGTGTATGTCAATGTCCCATTCCTTGAACTGCTTGATTGCCTCCTTCATGGTCTCAAAAAAGTCCGGCAGGACGATCTGGGGGACTATGGTGGAAAAGGAGAATGTCTTACCGTTGAGTTTCTGGGGCATTCCCAGGGTTATTGTGAAATTCTCAGAGGCCTGCTTCACAAAGAACTGGATAAGGGGGTTTGTGAATGATGTCTCATATATGTGATCCTTCTTTGATATCTCAGTCACGAAGCTGTTCCTGTCGGTCAGCAGTGAGTGCTTGTCATAATATACGGCCCTTATCTCATCCTCCAGAAGGTATTTCAGCTCCCGTGTCCATGATACTCCAAGGTTCACAATGACAGGATCGTTTGTTATGTTCATGAAGGATGGAGGAACGGATGATGTTATCTCAACATACTTGAGGGGCGTAACTTCGGACAGTTCCTTGAATACGTCTATTGCTCCGGTGCTGGGGCCTATGTACTGAATGGCATACCTGCTGAAATCCATGAAATACTGCCTGAGCGCCTTGGTGACATTCTGCTCATCATTCTCATGGAACCTGAAATATATGTAGCAGTAGCCGTCATGCACAATAACTCCGTCCACCACCAGGGACGGAACAGCGTTCATGGCTATGAAACCTTCAAGGAATTTTGTGCCTGTAAGGTCAACCTTGGCCATTATGGCATCCCTGGTTCTCTTCATATCATATTTTGATATCTCCTTCAGATCGCTTTCGTCCAGGCCCGGGCTGTTTTCCATGTTCACGAGGGCATAACCTCCGTCTTTGGTAATCCTGACCCTGACGATCATGGGCATATTGTACTTCATTGAGAAGGCCGTTATGGGAAGGTCCACTGAAAACGAGAACACAACCTGCCGGTTGAGCATCCCGTTGATCTCATCAATTATCATAGGGAGAATAAGCATCAGGATGTTAAAAAATTATTCATATGGTCTTAAAATTTCCCTTGGCTGCCGGGGATGCCATATTGGGAAAGGGTGGCTTCAGTGGGTCCTGAGGAAGTCAGAGACTATGGAGAAGAACCGCATGGGCTGGTCTATGTATACCGGATGAGGGGCATCCTGTACAACCTCCAGCCTTGATCCCTTTATGATGGAGGAGTACTGCTGCCCCAGGGAAGGCATCACAACATTGTCATTGGAACCCCATATGAAGAGCACCGGCTTGGTGATTCCAGCCATCCTGTCCTTCTGGTCCTCCACCCACGCAGGAGCCACAGCTATGATGCCGTCCACCATATCCGGAATGTCCAGGGCCGCCATGACAGCCATGCCGCCGCCCATGGAGGCACCAAGTATGTATGCGTTCTTCACCCCGATGTGCCCCATGTAGTCCCTGACAAATTCAGTGCCCCGGGATATGTCGCCTCTCCTGATGGTGTACCTGTCCTGTGGGTCTGAGTTCCCAAATCCCGGATAGTCCGGTGCATAGACGTTGAATCCAAGATCGCCAAGATGCTGGAAGGCGCCCACATCTTTCCAGTTCCTGGAGGTGAATGACCACCCGTGGAGCAGGATTATGTTCTTCCCTGCTCCAGTGTCAAGCTTCCTGTGGAAGAGCGTGCCGCTGTTGAATTGCATGTATTCCTGTTTTATTTCATCTGACATGAATGAATATCACAATTACAGATTAAAAGTTGATGACCCCAATCTTGTGGGGGGTCACATCATGTGGTGATCTGTCAGTGGTGCGTGATCATGTATTTCAGGTTCATCCTGTTCCCTGAGAGCACAACAGGGGGGATTTCTTTGAGTTCCCTGGAGACCATGGGCCGGAACTCCATCCTGCCCAGTATGTCCCTGTCCAGGTCAACACCTGGGGCAACCTCATCCAGCCTGAGCCCGTTTCCGGTCAGGGTGAATATCGCCCTCTCGGTGAAATACCTGACCTCCTTTGTGAATTTCATGGCCTGTTTCCCGCTGAAAAAGATCTTGTAGACTCTGTTTACAAACTTCAGGACTTCGCCGTCCGACCTGATGTTCAGCTTTCCATTTTCAACAGTGATATCGCTCTTTCCGGCGGTGAATGTGCCTGCGAAATAAACCCGTGGCGTACCCTCAGCTATGACCGGGAAGCCTCCGGGCCCAGTGAGTTTTCCAGGTATGTATGACGGGTTCACGTTTCCCTTCTGATCCACCTGGAGGAATCCAAGAGAAGCTGTGTCTATGATTCCGCCTTCATAATTGGAGAACATATCCGGTATGGTGGAAAGGGCAAATGCCCCCATGGAGATCCCGAAGTCCGGGCCGGTCAGGGCAACTCCGCCCCATGGACCGGATTCCACCACGCTGACAACATCCTTGGACAGGCCTTCCTCCGAGATTATGCCGGAAAGCAATGCGGGAACACCCACCCCCAGGTTGATCAATATGGGTGAACCCTTGCTGTTCAGCAGCTGTATGAGTTCAAGGGCGACCCTTCTGGCGATGATCCTGTGCAGCTGCGGCGACTTGCTTGCGCCCATGTCCCCCAGCATCCGGTCGGTATTTCCAGGGCTGACCCTGAAACATGCCCTTGGGTCATATTCGAAGGAGCTTGCCTGCCAGTGGTACTGAGGCGGGGATGTCACAACGTAATCCACCAGCGGATATGGCACCTCCACCTGCCTGGGCGAGAATGCGCCGTCGGCCACAACCCGCTTGACCTGGGCAACCACCTTTCCAGGATTGGGCATGGCCTTGCTGGCCTGTGCTATGCTCATGACAGTCCCCCTTATGGGCTCATCCTCCATGCTGAGGTTTCCCAGCCGGTCCGAGGATGTGACCCTGATGAAGGAAACGTTTGGCTTGGGCGCCCTGTATATGAGAAATTCCTCCCCGGAGAGATCAATCTTGGTTGAGTAGCACATCCTGTTTCTGGCGGCGGATTCATTCAGGGTGCCGGAATCCTGGTCAGGGTCCAGGAAGGTGTCGATGCCAATCTTGGTAAGAAGCCCAGGCCTGCCGGATGCAACCTCCCTGAACCAGTAGGCAGTGATTCCTATGGGCCAGCCGTACACCTGGAACCTGTCCTCCAGGGTCATTTTCTGGAGATATGGTGAAAATCCCATGAACGGAACCAGCATTCCTCTGATGAAATTGTAGTCCCCTGATTCTGACATGTCCTTCAGCACAAGATCAAGGGCCCTCCCGGGAGACGCTGGAAGTGCATCAGTCTCAAGGAACAAAGAGGCCGGATGTCCCGTGGCCTGGTATTTTTTGTAAAGTTCCAGGATCAGGAATTCCGGTGTGGTTGCCAGGTTGAATCCGGAAACGGCAAGTACGCTGCCATCATGAATTTCGTCCAGATATGCAGTATCTCCTTCAGGCGATATTGTTGGCCTCATTTATATCCGGCTTTCATCGGCAGGTTGAATAAAAACAGTGTGCCTGAGCCCTTAAGGCACACTTAACAGGGCCAGGACTAGACCTTGGATCTGTAGATGAGGTTGCTCAGGTGCTCAAGGATCTTCACGGCATCTTCCTGCTTGGCCGTGAGTATGATCTCAGTGTCAAACCTGTATATCTTCTCGATGTTCACCTTCTGCAGCATGAGGTATTCAACCACAAAGAGTGTCAGCCCGGGGCTTTTGGACGCATCTTCCGGAAGTTCTATCTTTATGAGGGCAAGGTCGCCATCATCCATTTCTCCCATGAGGCACTTGAATCCATGGGGTGTCCTGACAGCAACAATGGAATTGCTGTCTATTTCATCCGGCCTTGACACAAGCTTCTCCTTGTACTTGTAATCCAGTGAGAGCTTGGAATTCCTCAGGAGATCTATCTGCTTGCCCCATGTGGTTTCCGGCTTTATCTGGGTGAGGCTCTTCACCAGTGTGTTTATTTTCACATCCTTGTCCGTCATGCTCTCCACCGTTGGCTGGATCTTCCTGGCAAGGTTTGCATAGTTGACTAGACCACTCTTTATCATGGTGGCGTAGAGCGGATTTTCCTGCACCACAAGTTTCACGGCATCATTGATCTTTGTCATGAATATGTTATTCCTTACCGACTTATGAATATAGCTCCTGACATATCATGGATTTTATGGCATTGCTCACAACATGGCATTGCCTCATCCGATCATTCCACATAATAGAACGGCAATGACCACAGGTTCGGGAAAGAGAGGCGTAAAATACCGGCTATGGCAAAGCTTTAGCCGGGGAACTGCTCACCCAATGGTTGAAGGAACTCAAGTTTCTTTTGCCTTACGTTGTATTCACCGCATTTTCGTACTTCTTTGCAAAGGACGGCCTGGGTTTCGCATCGCCCTTTGTTTTCATGGGACTGAGATATCTCATAGCCGGGGCGCTCCTGCTTTCAATATCCCGCAGAATAATACTGACAAGGAGCCTCCTGTTCCTCTCCGCAGTAACGGTGACAAGCACGGTATTCTGGGCATACGGCCTTCTCTACGTTTCCCCATCGGAATCAGCAGTCCTCAGTTACTCAATGCCGCTCTTCTCCCTTCCCATAGCTTTCCTCATGGTATCGGAGAAGCCATCCAGGATGGAGATACTTGGGATAGCCATAGGTTTCGCCGGAGTTCTCATATATGGCATACCGCTTCTTTCAGGCTTCACCCTCATAGGCATGGTGCTCACAGTCATAAACGCATTTTTCTGGGGGACCTTCACGGTATTCTACAGGAAGCTCAAGGACCAGGATCCGGTGGCGGTGAACGCCACACAGTTCATTGTTGGCGCTGGCATAATGCTTGCACTGAGCCCGCTTGATTTCCATCTCAGGATCACCACAGGCTTTCTCATTGATCTTGCCTGGATGGGGACGCTTGGGGGTGCCCTGCAGTTCCTCCTGTGGAACTACATGATACGAATAAGCAAGGTGAACCGCATAACTGTGCTTGCATTCAGCGTGCCCATTTTCACAGTTGTGCTGGAAGCATTCATGACCTCAAGGATCCCAGGGGTATTCTCCATTGCAGGTGTGGCAGTCATGTTCACAGGGATTTTCCTCTCAAGGATCAGGGGCGGGATATCCGTTGTGGTGCCGGAAGGAAATGCAGGAAATGGATCATCCTGATGTCTTCATGGTGAGCATAAACAGGAACTGTTAATCAGAACTGAATGCATGCCATGATGATAGGATTGAATGTTTCAGCCTCAAGGAGGCTTGTGCTCACAACAACCTCCATTTCTGCATTCGTCACTCCATTTCTCTCAAGCGCCATTGCGTTTGCTGTACCACGCATTGGTGTCTCATTCCACCTTGACTTTGTGCAGGTGGCCCTCATACCCATGGTTTACCTGATACCCCTGGCCTCCTTCATGATATTCTTTGGAAGGATCTCCGACGATGTGGGGAGGGTGAGGATATTCCGGGCCGGTCTTGCAATATTCGCCATAGCTTCCATTGCTGCCTCATTCTCCGCATCATATGCATTCCTCATTGCCATGGTGTTCCTGGCAGGACTTGGCTCAGCAGTCCTGAGTACGAACTCAACAGCCATAGTGAGTTATGTGTATTCCGGGGGAGGCCGTGGATTCGCACTTGGCATCAACGCGATGTCAGTGTACCTGGGACTGACATTTGCCCCGTTTCTGGGAGGCCTCCTCATAGAGTTCATAGGATGGAGGTCCATATTCCTGTTTTCCGGCCCGGTGGGTCTTGCGTCCCTGGCTCTATCCGCCGTAAGCATGAAGAATATTGAGATAAGGAGGCGTACAACAGCATCAGGGATCATGGGCCCAGCCTTTCTTGCCGGAGCAATACTTTCACTGACTGCATATGTTGCCGTTGGGGACGTGACAGGCTTCCTGGGATCCGCCTATATCCTGCCTGTTGCAGCGGTCTTCCTCATACTGTTCGCCAGGTACGGGACACATGGTGCCGGTGAGGCAGTACCCACAGAAATGCTCAGGGGAAACAGGACATTTGCCGCCTCCAACCTCACAGCGCTTCTCAATTATCTCAGCACCTTCTCCATTGTGTTCATTTTCTCAATCTACCTGCAGGTCATACTTCACGTGAGCCCCTTCATGTCGGGGATACTGATACTTCCCGAGCCCGTGTTCATGGTTGCGCTGTCACCGGTGGCCGGGAAGCTCTCAGACAGGTTCGGATCAAGATCAATAGCATCCCTGGGAATGTTGATCATAGGCCTCTCATTCCTGGGCCTCTATTTCATCCATCCCCTCACCAGGGAAAATATACTTGTGCTCCTGGGAATAATCGGCATAGGATTCGGGTTGTTCTCGGCGCCAAACACCAATTCCGTTATGGGATCAGTATCACGTGACAACTCCGGGACAGCATCGGGATTCCTTGGTACCATGAGATTCACGGGGCAGCTGTTCAGCATCGTGCTTGCAACCATGATAATATCCGCCTACATACCCAGGTCCATGACTGTGGGCATGTTCTCCGGGACTGTTGTGGCAATAACTCCTCAGTATTTCAGCAGCTTCTCGGAGGGATTCCGCACGGTGATGATCATCTCCGCCATCCTCAGTCTTGTTGGCGCTGCCACATCCCTCCTGAAGAACAGGGGGCGGTGAATTGAATCGATAGGGATTAATACCTTACAAAAATTCAATCTGATGGGAGGCAACCGGAGAAAGATGCAGGGTTTCGGCAGCCTCATGGCATTTTCCGCTGCTGTGGAGCGGCTGGCCGGAAGGAAATGGCACAGGGCCGCCACGGAAATGATTGGGGTGCATGAATCCACAGGACGAATCTCTGCGGCCGATGTCTATGCAGGGGAGAACTCGCCATCATTCAACAGGAGTGCCGTGGACGGTTATGCCGTCATGTCATCAGATGTATCCGGCGCTTCCGAATACAACTTCATAACCCTGGAGGTGAAGGGGGAGATTGAGGCCGGACTATCCCATCAGGCATCCATGGATCACGGCCAGGCATATGAGATATACACAGGAGGAGAGCTGCCTGAAGGCTCGGACGCCGTGGTGATGGCAGAATATGCGGAAAGGTCAGGAAATTCCCTCAGGGTGTTCCGGTCCGTGAGGAAGTTTGAGAACGTGTCACGTGCCGGTGAGGACATAAGCAGGGGCCAGAAGATTGTTGGCAGTGGGGAAATCATCAGGGCACAGCATATTGCGGCATGCATTGCCGTTGGAATAGAGAAGCTGGAGGTCTTCACAGTCCTGGAGATGGGCGTAATCTCCACGGGAAACGAGATCATGCCTGGCATGGGTGTCAGGAACACCACACAGCCACTGCTTCTGACCTATTTTTCATCTGCATACTTGAGGACGGACGATCTGGGTGTTGTGCCAGACGATCCGGCGGAAATACGATCTGCAATAGAAATAGGAATCAGCAGGCATGACATCCTGGTCATAACAGGCGGCACAAGCCTTGGCTCCAGGGACCTTGTGGCCGATGTGCTTGATGATATGGGTGAGATGGTGTTCGGCGGGGTCATGATAAGGCCTGGACGCACCATATCGCTTTATGACATGGGCGGGAAGCCTGTATTCTCCGTGTCGGGCCTGCCTGTTGCCGCAGTTATTTCACTGGAAGCGTTCCTGGATCCTTTTCTGGCTGTGCAGACCGGATTGAAACGAACCAGGGTTGTCGTCAGGGCTGCTATTACAGAGAGGGTTGCCAACAGGGACGGCATGAGATCATACCTGCGTGTTAAGGTGAGGATCACGGAGAACGGCCTTGTTGCTGATCCATTGCGGATCACGGGGTCAGGCATACTGTCGTCGTTGCTCCTTTCAAACGGCATCACGGTGATTCCGGAGAACAGGGAGGGGCTGGAGGAAGGGGAGATTGTGGATATAACACTCATTGGGGATGTTTACTGATGGCACTGATATTTCATAAGCTTGTTGGAATGGAAGAGGCAAAGCGGCTTGCAGGGGAGAGTATTGGCAGCATAGCCGGATCTGAGAGGATCGATGTGGTGGATGCCCAGGGAAGGGTACTGGATTCGGACATATTCTCAGGCATGGATTCCCCTCCCTTTGACAGATCAGAGGTGGATGGTTTTGCGGTGAGGTCGCAGGACGTGGATGGAGCGGACCAGGATACGCCCGTCATCCTGAGGATTGCAGGTACCGCATACATAGGGGAGCCTGCCCTTGAAATGCATGAACCCGGCACATGCATGAGGATTGCCACGGGTGCCGTGATTCCAGTTGGCGCGGATTCTGTGGTCATGGTTGAGTACACCCGCCAGAAGGGAGACACCCTGGAAGTATTCAGGTCCGTTGAGCCTGGTGAAAACATCTCACAGTCCGGATCGGACCTTTCCAGGGGAGAGCTCATCCTCAGGGCTGGCACCACTGTGGGATCAAGGGAG
>JAMCUV010000012.1:0-23945 GCA_023379345.1 Thermoplasmatota archaeon | reverse complement strand
GGGTGCACCTGGCGCAGGGAAAGACCAATCTTGTGCCCGTGAGCCTGGTCCAGAGGAAATCCATGGTGGCTTACCCGCTCCTGGGCGATTCCGGATCTGTTTCCCGTATCATGAGGTCTGACGGCTACATTTCTGCATATGGCAACAGGCCGTACATTGAAGCCGGGGAAATGGTCCAGGTGTCATTATATTCGGATGATGTGCAGGTTCCCGATCTCACATTCATCGGAAGCCACGATATTGCCATTGAATCAATATTCCGGAAAATTTCAATGAATGTCAAGGTCATCAACATCGGCTCCACGGGAGGGGTTGAGGCCATAAGGAGAGGGGAAGCTGACCTGGCTGGAGTCCACATACTGAATCCGGAAAGCATGAAGTACAATGATTTCTCCGGCGATGTTGATCTCATGAAGAAGGCAGAACTTGTGAAGGGATACACAAGGGAACAGGGGATACTTGTGAGGCCCGGGAATCCCCATGGAATAAAGTCGCTGGCGGACATAGCCTCACATGGGCTTTCATTTGTCAACAGGAATCCCGGATCCGGAACAAGGATCCTCATAGACAGCATGCTTTCATCATCACGCATCAGCGGGAAAGACATCAGGGGCTTCACATACCAGGTGAAAACACATTACGCTGTGGCCAATGCCATACGGGGCGGCAGGGCAGATGCCGGCGTAGCCATACGGCAGGCAGCAGTAATGTACGGACTGGATTTCATACCACTGGGAAAGGAGGAATACGACTTCCTCATCCTGAAGGAAAGCCGGAGCAGGCTTTCGAAATTTCTGGAGGTCCTGGAGAGCAGCTGGTTCGCCGAGGTTCTGACCAGGGAATTCTCTGGATATTCCAGGTGAGGTCAATCAGTGGTGTGATTCCCTGAAAATCCTGGCCATGGGCACCATCATGGCTTCCACAATCTCCTGCACAGTGCCATGCAGTTCAGGAACTGAGAGGCTGTACCCCGGCAATGTCTCCATGGACCTGTTCAGTATTCTCTCATATATATCAAGGCCCATCTTGCGGAATTCCTCCTGGATCTCATTGGCCTGGATGAGGCTCAGTGCATCTGCCGTGGAGACAAGAAAGAATCTGGTCCGTTCCATCTGGTTCCACACATCCTGTGCGAGTTTCTGCCACTCCTTCAGGATTGCCCCGATCCTGTCACCCTTGATGCGGTCCCTTGCGGATATGAGGAACTTCAGGTCACGGCCCAGGTGGTTGTAGAAATCCCTCTCCAGGGAGAGAAGGTGCATTGTGGAGGACGATGCTGGTGTATCCCAGACAACATAGTCATACTTTCCGGAATCATGAAGATCAACGATGCGCGATATCATGAACTCTTCCCCCACACCGGGGCTGCTGGCAATGTGATCAAGTATCTCCGGGCCCACATCTGCAAATTCCGATATGATGGTATAAGCCTGGTCTCCATACCTGGACTTCCACTCCGCGGCAATGTCAGATTCAGATATCTCCATGACTGTTATGTTGCTGTAGTCCCTGGTGAATATGTGTCTCAGTGAAGGCATGTAATCCGTTGAAACCAGCAGGGTGCGCCCATGATCTGCCAGTACCCTTGCGTAAGCGGCTGAAATTGTGGATTTTCCCACGCCACCCTTCCCAACGAAAGCCTCAATCATAACACTGAATTGCATTTCAGCATATACGGACTGGCATCCATATAATTACAGGCAATGGAAAACAGGTGAACATCAGGTGTCAGAAAAGTGTAAATATGATATTCCAATGTTTTCAAGGCAATGATCACGGTAAAATATTATGCCAATCTGAGACAGATAACAGGCATGAAGGAAGATTCCATGAATTATGAGGAGGCAACGGTGGGCAAGGTTGTGGATTCCCTCAGCGAACGTTATGGGGAACCTTTCAGGAAACTGATGCTTGAGGACGGAAAACTCAGGGGAAATGTCATAATACTCATAAACGGCGTCAACGTAATTTTTGGAAAGGGACTGCAGGAAGTCATAAAGAGTGGGGATTCAGTGGACATTTTCCCGCCCGTGGCCGGAGGATGACTACAGGGAGTAGTAGTCCAGCCCCAGCCTATTTATGGTCTCCTTTGTGGGTATTCCCTTTTCATCCCAGCCCCTGACCTTATAATAGTCTTTCAGCAGGTAATCCATTGGGAACGTGTTTCCCTTGTTTGGGCCTTTCTCCAGCGCCTGCTTGAGGAATCTTTCCGGAAGCCTGTCCTGTTCAGGCTTTATGCCAGCCTTGAGGTTGAAGAGCCTCTCAAGGTTCCAGGTTCTTTCGGCCGCCAGCATGATCTCATCCTTTGTGTAGTCAAAGGCCGTGACGTCATTCACAAGTGCCAGGTAGTCGTCGAGATTCAGGGCGAAGGACGGGAACTGACACAGCCCGGATGAATCCATGACCTCAGTGAAATCCTGCACATATTTCACCAGCGCGGCCTTGCCCTCCTTCTCTGTGGGCTTTGAGACCGGCTCCACACCAAGTATCTCATTGGATATTGTGTATGCCCTCATGTGGGACCCGCCGATGTTGCTTGTGGCATATTCCAGTCCTATTCCGTATGCTCCCCTGGGATCATATGCAGCAATTTCCTGCCCCTTTACGCTCATGGATGCATTTTCATCCCCGTACTTGCGGGCGAGCCTCAGGGACCCCTCGGCCAGGTCGTTTCCGAAATCCTTCCGGTATGCAAGCTTGGCAGAGGCCTCAAGGACGAAGGATGAGTTGCCGAAGACCGGCTTGGTCGGGCCCACAACGCTGTCAGGTATCTTCTTTTCGCCGTAGAGTTCCATTGCGGCAGAGAATGTGTTTCCCGCAGTTATTGTGTCGTATCCCAGCCTGTCCGCATTGTCATTTGCCGCTATGACTGTGTAGAGATCATGCACGCCGGAATTGGGGCCAAGGGCCCATGTGGATTCATACTCGGGGCCCTCTGTCTCCCTTTCATTGTATCTGGACACCCTGCCGCATGCAATGGGGCATGCAAAGCATGGCGTGTTCCTTATGAGGTACGTGTCGGCAAGAGTCTCTCCGCTGACCATATCTGCAAGAGGGTCGTTGCCAGAATCCATGTAATTTTTCGTGCCAAATATCCCGGATTGGTTGATAATGTTCACAAGGACCTCTGTTCCGTATGCAGGGAGGCCCTGGCTTGTGACCGGATTGGCCTTTATCTTCTTGAGCATGGCTGAGAGGGTGTCCCTGTACTTGCCGGCATGGCCGATCTGGGGCATCTTTCCAGTTGCTGCAACAACAGCCTTCAGGTTCTTGGAAGCCATGACTGCTCCAACGCCGTTCCTTCCGGCAGCCCTGTGCTTGTCATTCACGATGGACGCAAATTTGACAAGGTTCTCTCCTGCCGGGCCTATGCATGCAACCGAGACATTGACGCCGGTCTCAGCCTTCAGTGCATCGTCAGTTTCAAAGACATCCTTTCCCCACAGGTGGGTTGCGTCCCTTAGCTCTGCCTTGCCGTCATGGACGTAAAGGTACACAGGATGATCGGATTTTCCCGTGAATATTATCATGTCAAAGCCGGAATGCTTCAGCTTTGCCCCGAAGAACCCTCCGGAGTTGCTCCTGGTTATTGTGCCCGTGAGAGGGCTCTTGGTCACAACCATGTATCTTGCAGCAGTTGGAGAGCTTGTGCCAGTCAGGGGGCCCGGCGCCATGATCATGACGTTGTCAGGTGAAAGAGGATCGACCTTTGGATCAACCTCATCCACAAAATACCTTGTTGCTATGCCCTGGCCGCCTATGTAGTCCCTGGCCCACTTCATGTTTGTGTCCTCAATGCTTATTGAACCCTTTGAAAGATTCACCCTAAGGAATTTACCGGTATATCCGCCATAACTCATGATATCACTATAAAACTAAACCTATCCCAATATATACAGATTTGCCTGCGCTGGAAAACGCGGCAGCAGCGCATGGAAAAAACAGTCACACCTGTGGATTTATTTTTACGTTTCTCCACAATTCATGTCTTTTCCCACTGAGCCCATTTGGATGATTCACTGGCCTTCCTGCAGTATGGATTCATGCTCCAGGGGTTTCATCAGTTCCGGATTCAGGACAAGATATTTGCCATCAGGCATCCTAGATGTTTTTATGAAGTACTCCTCCCCGTCAATGGAAGCAAGAAGCACATTGTAGTCAAGTGATTTCCACCACCTGTATCCGTACCCGCCGGAATCCGAGAAACTTATTGACTCATCACCGGCCAGGTAGTGACTTCCATTGATCCTGACCATGTTCCCGTAATGGAGCATTGAAGCACTTGTTTCCTGGTGCAACTGATCAAGGGAAGACACGCTCTCAGTGATTCGCCCTGCATTCATGAAGGTCACGGAATCATAGCCGAAGTCCAGATCGCTCTGGTCGTGTGTGACGTATATTATGGAGAATGAGTACTTCTTCATCAGGTCATCCAGGCGTGAAAGTATCCAGATCCTTGCGGACTGGTCCTGCATGGAGAGCGGTTCGTCCATCAGGAGGAGGGATGGCGCACTTATGATTGCCCTGGCCACGGCAACCCTCTGTGCCTGGCCACCGGATATCTGGTCAGCTCTTCTCTGCAGGATATCCTTCAGCCCCATGCTCTCCACCATGTCATGGAATATGTCCATGCTCCCGCCAGCATGCCGTATGGGAAACAGCAGGTTCTTTTCCACGCTCATCCCTGGAAACAGCAGGAGATCCTGGGGGATATACGCAACGTGCCTCTCCCATGATTTCCTGCCCTCAGAGGGAACACCGTCAAGCAATATTCTGCCGGAATCAGGTCGGAGTATGCCGCACACATTCTTCAGCAGGGTGGTCTTTCCCGACCCGTTCTGGCCCATTATGAAATGCTTCCCCGATGGCAGATCAAGCTCATCAATGGAAAGTGTGAAATTGCCACGCCTGTATCTCAGGCCTCTAATAGACAGCTGCATTTCTTCCTCCCATGGCCCTGAGAAGGGCCATAGCTATTATGCCGGTGATTATGAGTATGCTGGATGAGGCCGCGGCATCAGGAAGCCCCCCTCCAAGGAACTGGCTGTATATGAATACGCCAGCCAGCTGGGTGAAGCTGGGGAAGATGTAATATGCCACTATGAGCAGGGACCCCACTGCGGAAATTGCACGGGCCCAGGAGAGGACTATGCCTCTTGCCATTGGTTTGATCAGCATGGGTACGGAGAGCAGCAGGAAGCTCCTGGCATCGCTTACTCCAAGTGTCATGGCCTCCTCCTCATACCTGAGTATCTCCTGCCTGTAGCTCACCCCAACAATCCTGATTGAATATGCGGAGGATACGAAGAGCAGTGTTATGATGACGGCGAAGAGTGAATCCTGGAATGAATATCCGGGGAAGACCCTGGCAATGGCAGATCCCACCGGCATCTGCGGTGCAAAGGTTATGAGGATCATGATGCCAACCACGGTGCTTGGAATCATTATTGGAATCTCCACAAGGCTGTCGGCGATCCGGTATGGAATGGTGTTTCGGCGCGCCATGACGAAAGAGTATGGCAGAGCCAGGAGCACGGAAATAACTGCAACTGCAAGTGCGATGAGGTAAGTGTAGTATATGCTGGCCAGTATTCCGCTGCTGGCGTCGCCAATGAGAAAACTGAAGGAGTTGAATGTAAGTATCCTCACTATGGGCAGAACCAGGAAAATCAGGTATGCTGCCATGAATGGAAAGAATAGCAGAATAAGTCTGTTCCTCATGGGATGTGACATGGAAGGTAAACAAAATAATGTTTCCGGAACATTCAGGGATCAGTCATAGGCTGAAGCCGGAATGTAGCTCGGAATTGGCTCAACAACGGTTCCCAGGTATGATGGTATATTGGACATGTGGTATCCGAATGCCACAGGGAGCGGATCAAAATCGCTGGCAGCAAGCGTGTGCTGGCCATATCCTGTCACAAGATCATAGATGTAGGCTGCAGCCATGGAAGGATTGGCGGTTCCGTTCAGGATAGTGGCTGCATACAGTATGGGTGCGCCGGGAAGGTTGCCGATATTGTCGTCAGGAGTATTTGGTCCAGTGGAATTGACCATTCCATAGAAGAGGACATGGTTCTCGGTGATATTTCCAAGGTTGATCCATGAACTGAGGCCGTTTGAACCACTGGCCGACTGGAAATAGGACAGGTTCTGGTTTATGGCCTGTGACTTGTAAGTCAGGGCGTAGTCTGCGGTTCCGGCTTCAAGCAGACCATCAAGCCCTATCTCAACAGTTGTGAGTTTTGTGTATCCATTCTTGAGCATGTATCCGAACACCTGGTTGTACAGCGCCATGGAATCATTGACAGAATAGTTTCCGCCAAAATGTTCTGACTCCAGAGTACCGCCTGGTCCGAACCAGCTATTCCAGGCCCTGTTGTACTTCATGTACATGGTGAAGTTATCCGCGAATGCCTGCTTCACATATTTTCCATATGTTGAATTATCCCATCCGGTGTAGAGCAGTCCTGCAAGCTTGGTCATCTCTATTGCCTGGAACCCGCTTGGGTCGAGCTGTGATGTGGATGCCGCTACGGTGACATTTTTGGCGGTTATGTTCTCGAACCAGAAGGATCCAGCGGGAATGTTATATTTGTGGTTCAGCCATGTGACTGCCATCTCATTTGAGGAAAATATAACCATCCAGTCTGTGTAGTTGGGCATCAGGTTGGCTGGAATCACGCCAGCCGATGCCGATATGAACACATCGTAATGTGCCCCGCTCTGCACATTCTTGGCGCCACTGACCGATCCGGAAAATGTCGGACCCACGGAAATGCCTGTTGTGTTCTTGAACTGAGGGTTGAAATGATCTCCAAGTGCGTATTCAAGGGATCCTGCCGCAAAGACTGATACACTTGGTGCTGCAGGGCGCGATGATTCTGAGATATAGTAACCGGCGAAGCCGCCAACAAGCAACCCCACAACCAGGATTACTGCGGCTGTTATTGCGAAACGTGTTTTTTCCATGTTTGGCAATAACCTTAAATTATAAGTTTTTTTAGAGAAGACAAAAGTAATAATTACACAGGATTCCCCGGGAGATCACATTCAGATCTCCACTGAAAGCGCCTTCATGACATCAGGGGATGGCCTTCCATCGGCATCAATGCCGACCTCCTGCAGGTATTCGTCAACCATGGGGCGGTAGTCCACAGTCACGTTGGCAGTCGGTCCGGCTGTGAGTGGCGGCTCTCCCACCATCCTTGAGGGCGGCACAATCTTCCTGGGATTTATTCCTTCCCTGTAGTTGAACAGATGTCTCAGCAGCTGTATTCTCTTTCCCATGGCCATGATCTCATCTTCAGACACGTCCCAGCCCATGATGGCCTTGAACAGCTTGTAGTAAGGGTACGAGTTTGGCCATACGGAGGTGGAGAAAAGGCACATGCCTGTGGCGTTCAGGACCTGCATTCCATATACAGATAGGGCCTGCATCTTACCCTTCCCGTGGTATGAGTACCTGTTGATCTTCTCCCTGGGGAAACTGTACTGGAACGGCAGCGTCATGGTGCCGCCCTCGTCAAATCCCAGGCCACCTGCAGTATGCCTTCCCGGTGTGGGATCTGCAATATATGTGGTTGCCAGGCTTGGGAGAAGCCTGGGATCGTGCATTGGCAGATCCTGGCCACCAACCTGCATGGCAAATTTCTCGCTGCCCTTGCCGAATTTTTGCGCGGCATATTTTGCCCCCATTCCAAGGACTGATCCTATGCCCTCGCCCCTGCCGATCATTCCGGTTAGCTTGACCATGGCATCGGCGTCTCCGAAACCAATCTTGAATCCAACATCCTTCTCCGTTATTATGCCCCTCTCGAAGCACTCGTTTGCAAATGCTATGACTGCGCCCACCGATATTATGTCCATTCCTGCCCTGTTGCACATCTCAAAGGCCATGGCCATTGCATCCAGATCAGTGTTCAGGTTGAGTCCTCCGAATGATCCGGTCCCCTCGTACTCAAGCCTGTGTCCCTCTATCTCGCCGAATCTGGTCTTCCTCCTGATATGACCTCCGCATGCAAGGGTGCACTGCGCGCATCCATAAGATTTCAGCTTGTCCTTTGCAATTTCCTCGCCGCTTATCCTTCTGGCATTGTCGGCTCCGTAGTCTATTATGCCGACTCCAGCCCAGTTCTTAATTGGCGTGTCACCATTGAGATGTGAGGACTCCGTGCCGGCAGTTGTCCCGTACAACTGCCATGGCCTTGCCAGATCTATGTTCTTCCTGAATTCTATCTGGATCTCCTTTATGGTCTCCATGAGCATTGCCTGGTCAAATGGCTTGAAGGTGGGCTTGCCACTTACTATGAGCCCCTTTAGCCTCTTTGATCCCATCACCGCCCCAAGCCCTGATCTGCCAGCTGCCCTGCCGTAATCATTCATTAGTGAGGCAACAAGCAGTTTCTTCTCACCTGGAACACCTATGACTAGCGCCTGTCCCTTGGGCTCTATTTTCTTCAGCTCATCCTCTGTTTCATATGCGTCCTTGCCCCACAGGCCGGAGGCATCCTCTATGGAGGCTTTTCCGTCGGTTATCTTCAGGTAAACCGGCTTTGGCGAGATGCCCCGTATGAAGACTGCATCATAGCCGGAGTTCTTCAGTTCAGGTCCGAATTTTCCGCCGCAGTCTGCATCCCCCCATCCACCGGTCATGGGAGATTTCGCCACAACCTGGAATCTTCCGCCCAGGGGGACTGAATGGCTGTTGAATATCCCAGTTGTGATCCCCAGGATGTTTTCCTCGCCCAGTGGGTCTGCTCCAGGTTTCATGTCCCTGTTCAGTATGTATGCCCCAAGACCGTAGCCGGTCAGGTATTTTCTGTATATTTCTTCTGGAATTTTTTCTTCTCTTATGCTGCCCTTTGTCAGGTCAACATGGAGAACCCTGCCATTGACACCGTACATACATTTACCATGGCTTCTTCATATTATAGGTTTATCTAACCTATCCGGATCATGGGCATCCATGCCTGCTCTGCAATAAATGATGAGGCCGTATGGCAGTCAAGGGATGAATGCATGAGCATCCAGGAGCACAATGGTGCATTTTTGCACATTTGTGCTCGCGATAATTCTTATAACTTTTGTCAATTGATAGAAACATGTCAATGGTAGGATTTGACAGATTCCTGTTTGCATTCACCATAGGATCTCACATAATCCTGGTGTCAATGAGCATTGCGCTAATACTCCTCATATCCATACTTGAGTTCCTGTACCTGAGGAATAAAAATAGTTACCACCTGGCCCTAATAAGGCGGCTCAAGAAGGTATTCGTGATCTCATTCGGCGTGGGCACGGCTTCCGGAATAGTTGTGGCGGTTGAACTGATAAATCTATTCCCGGGCTTCATGACTCTCGTTTCCGAGACCGGGATTATAGGGGCATTCTATGCTGAGATATTCGCCTTCTTCCTGGAAACCATCAGCCTGGTGATCTATGTTTATTTTGAGGGAGTGTTCAAGTGGAAATATACCAACCTGACACTGTCAATTGTGGTGGCATTCGGGACACTTCTATCAGGTGTCTTCATAACAATGGTCAACGCCTGGATGAACACGCCCAATGGCTTCAACATACCTGTATATCTTTCAACCGGCAAGGTCACAGGCGTTCTCCCATGGGTCACCTTTGCAACACCCTCAACCTTCGGGGAAATAGCCCATGTGCTTACAACAACGGTTTTTGCAGGAGTGATGCTCATCGGTGCATTCTTTGCCTATAAATATCTGAAGACTCGGGACCCGGAGGAGAAGGGAATGTTCAGGTCAATGCTCAGGGTTATCAGCGGAGTATCCATCATTGACATAGTGCTTGCAGGTGCTTCAGGATCCAATGAAATGTCAACTCTGCTGCAATACCAGCCATTAAAGTATGCAGCAATGGACCTCAATCCAACACCGGGAACAGGATTTTCTGAGAGATTGTTCGGATACCTGTACAATGGTCACATACTTGATTCCATACAGATTCCCGGACTGCAGGCCCTGCTTGCAAAGCTTGAGACTGGAATAACAACCCTTCCGGGTCTCTCGCAGTTTCCGGCAAGTGACTGGCCGCCACTGATGATACACACCACATTTGACGTTATGGTGGTGGGAGGCTTGTTCCTGGGGCTGTTCCTCTTCATAACATTCCTCTTCTATTTGCTCAGGAAGGATTTCGTGAAGAACAGGTATATGATGTATTTCCAGATATTCTTCGGTTTCTTTGCCCTCCTGGTCTATGAAATTGGATGGGTGACAGATGAGGTTGGCAGGCAGCCATGGATAGTATATAATGTGATGAAGGTTTACCAGGCCGCCAATTATTCCACGGGGCAGCTTGTTCCGGGATACTTCATAATTGCGTTCTACCTGGTGCTCTTACCCACAACGTTCTATTTCTTTGCCAGGGTTTTCAATTCCAATCCAGTCAAGGAGGACATGAAGCCAGCATCAGAAGGGGGTGTTAATTATTAACATTCTATTCGGCATCAACTTTGCTGTATTCGCAGTTTTTGCAGTGCTCATCATAACTGAAATGATGGGCAGCGTCCTGATGCTTATTGCGTGGGAAGCTGTCAGGAAGAAGGTGCTGGACTACATTGTTCCTGTCTGGGAGGTGACAGGCACTTTCGGGGCTTTCTGGGTCGTGGCATCCGATTTTGCGTTTCCAAAGATACTCATACCGCTGGCAAGCATCTTCTCAGCCGCCATTGCCATATTCCTCATACTCTTTGTAGCCAGGAATTCCACCATAGTGTTCGCCGAATTCATAAAGAAGAAGGGATGGCTGGACGAGAAGAAGCTGTACACCGGCTATTCACTCTCAACACTGCTCCTTGGCCTGGTGGTGCTGGTCATAATAACCGGGGTAATAGGAGGAAATGGCATTGATATAAGCAAGCTCACGTTCAGTGTATCTGCCTGGGCAGGCAATGCAGCATCCTGGCTTTTCATAATCGGCGCGCTGCTTATTGCAGTTGGCCTGGCCCCGGTGTTCTATGATCTTGCACCCCTGAAGAAGCTGGTTGTTCCATTCACCGTTACTGGCCTCATCATTTCGGTGATTTCTCTGGATCTGTTCAAGCATGGATCACTGCCGCTCCTGGTTGCCGTGCCCATAATACTTGCACTGCTTGTCCCCGTCCTGTACTATATTCCAAATACAGTGAAGCTGGTAACAAACAAGGTATTTTTCATCGCCTGGGCATCGGCAGATATATTTTCGCTTGAATTCATGGTGTACCCCACGGCCTTTGGCGGAAACATAGATGTGAACAGCTTGATTTCAACAGGTCCCATGGCCTCGGCATATGTGGCAATCACGATTGTTGGGCTTGTAATTCTGGCTGTGCTCATTGCATTGTATTCAATAGCTGTGCACAGGAAGTCTGCCATGATCGAAAAAGCAGCTAGTGCACCTTAAAAACCAATTTTTATTTAGGCTTTAGATAATATTTTTCTTCCTGAGGTTTTACATGGATTTAACTTGCTTGATGGCGGAAACATAAAGAACCTGGATTTTTACGTCACCCAGTTCCAAACTAAATCCAACGCGACAATCAAAGGGTAGTCACCATGGACACTCTGTATTGAACCAGTTTTTCTGGCATCTGTAATCTATCTGCGTAAATTATGATTCGCATTTGCAGGCCTTTCATTATTATTCATTCAAGGATTTTTACAGTCTTGTTTGTTGATCTCAGTCCCCTGATAATTTTTATTCTGGATTGGTCAACGTGGAGATAAGCACATAGCTGTCTTAGGACATCAGCATTGGCCTTGCCATTCTCCCTTGGCTCATTTGTGAAAACAGTAAGTTGATCGCCGTCAGCAATAATATGGCCTTTCCCATGCTTTACTTTGACCTGTACTATCAATCTATTTTCACTTGCTGGATTTGGTACAATCAGATTAATATTGCTTGTATTCCGTGGACATCTTTTCTGCTGTGAAAATATCAAAGCAAAGCTGCAGTAGTGAATTCCGAGACAAGAAAGATATGAGTATTCACGTTTGGTAGTAAAGCCGGTATCTCTTTAGCAAGTGTAGTTATGGCCTCCTGCTCATGCATTGAGTTGGATTTAGTAGAAAGCATATTTTTACCAGTTGGAAAATTGCCTATCAATATTAAAAATAAGTGTCAAATCTTAAGTGTGATTCTCTCAATAATGATGGAAATAAATGAGAAATGAATAAAAGGGAGAAGAATTAGCATGCTAACTCACGGGGATTTACCCCCAAGGGTTCAATCGCGTATCCCTGACCAGTTCATGGAATCAGAACTGGCTAAAAAGAATATGCAAGGGTTGTACAGGATCTCTTCAAAATTAAAGCAATTCATGTACACTATCAATATTTTACAGAGTTTCATATATTACACAAGGGGAATCACAAGCAGGAGCTAATTTATCTGTATCTTACGAGAAGTATGCTCCGACCGGGATTTGGACCCGGGTCGTCGGCTCGAAAGGCCGATATGCTTGGCCGGACTACACCATCGGAGCAGAACAGACCCTAAACCCACATACTTATATGTATTTTTGTAGCCGGTGCGTTTCTTGCAGGTCATGACAACCGGTATCTCAGGATGGCGCAATATCCTCCGAAATTAGCCACTATCCTTCCAGGATCAGTACCTGTTCCTATTATATGCACTCTTGTACCATAGTTTCTGGCATCTTCCAGAAGTTTCCTGCCCTCAGGAGTCCTGAATTTCTCCTCTGATATCATCAGTGTGTCAACGGCACCTGCTTCAAGCGCCTTCAGAACGTCTCCGTAACCATATGTTGCAAGGCCATCTGTCCCAACGTGCCTCAGAAAGCTCTCAACGAGTCTGGAATCTCCTGAAATTCTCAGGTCCTTGAAAATAGCATCGGCCTCGGGAGTATTAAGGAATTCCCAGACAGCGCCAACATCTGATCTGTTGGTGGGGTATGTTACCACCCGGAATCCGGGTCCGCCATATGTTCTGAAGGAGTTGACTATCTTTTCTCTGGTGAATCCTGGCCCAAGGATAATTATGGTGCTCCCCTCCGGAAGCATCCTGCGGCAGGACTCAACAATCTCCCTGTGGAAATCCTGTTCAGAGAAATTACTTTCGTAAGCCTTTCCTGTAAGATGAGAATCGATCTTGCCTATATTCTGTATCCCATAGGATTTCAGCATAAGAATCCATGCGGTTTCATCATCAGCAGCAATGAAATAGAACTTCTGTGAAAACTTGTTATCCAGGGCTTCGGCAAGTAGTTCCCGCTGCTGTTCCAGCCACTGCTGCTTCTTCAGGTCGAAGTTGTCACCGGGCGATATATTGAATGACTGATGATCTCCAATGATATCCTCCGGGCCTTCCCTGATTGTGCCAAGAACCTTCAGGTTTCCGGAGAAATCCTGGAATTCAACGCTCTCAGCCACTATGGATGCAGTCACAGGCTTTCTTGGGGATTCCTTTGATCTGTTCATGTCCTGCTGCTTCTCCACCCTCCTCAGGGTCGTCATCCTGACCATATCTCCGGGATTTATGAGGTTCTTCAGGTACCATAAATCATCGTCGGAATCCACGTGTACAGTAATCCACTCCGAATCCTTCTTTTCAGTGATCCTCATGAGTCTTTCCCCGCTGCGCCATGGACTATGGACCTGATCTCATTCTTTATTGATGCATAGTGAGTCCCCTCCCAGTAGACCTTTCCACACTGAGTACAAATGTAGACCTTGTTCTGCATCTTCCTTACACCAGGTGGCAGGCCTTCCATAATGGCCGGGTCTTCAGTAACCCTGAGCAGTCCGTTGCAGAGTGGACATCTTGTGAAATACAGGGATTCATCAGGAGGGAATCTTGCCACGAATTCCCTGAGCTGTTCCTCATACCTGTCAGATTTGATGTACATGGAATTTCTGTACCTTATGGAAAGTTCCCTGTCCCTTGTTATGAGGATCAGATTTTCCCCTGAGCATATATCAATGATTGCATCATCTGCCATGTCAGAGGTTGCATACCCAACATCATACCCCATCAGACGCAACCACCTGCACATCTTCCCCAGCATGCTGTCAGCGAAGAATCTCATTTCAGTAGTCTTTCCATCGCCCTGACATTTCATTGTCGATGCCCATGAGATCCAGAACCCGTGATACAACAAAATTCACCATGTCATCGGCAGTCTTTGGCTTTGTGTAATAGCCTGGCATTGCAGGAGCCACTATGACACCGTTCATTGACAGTTTCAGCATGTTTTCAATGTATATGGAGCTCAGTGGCATCTCTCTGGGCACAATAACCATCCTTCTCCTCTCCTTCATGGATACTGCGGCGATCCGTGTAATGAGGGTGTCAGCCATTCCTGCAGCCATCCTGGCAAGTGTGGTGTTGGAGCAGGGAATTATGACAAAGCTCCTGAACCTGAATGAACCTGAACTCACCGGAGCAGCAAGATCCGAATCATCATAGACATGCTCGGCAATTTTGGTAAAGTCTTCAGCAGCCAGGTCAGTCTCAGCAGACATGACCCTTTTTGCGCCATCGGAGATGACCAGGTGGCGTTCAAAATTCTTCAGCGATTCGAGAAGCCTGACTGCAAGAACAGTACCTGAAGCCCCTGTGACGCCTACAACTATCCTATTGTCTCCCTTCAATGAATATCCATAAAAGATGTATATGGGATATATAAGTGATGGTCTCAGCGCTTTCTGTTGAAGTAGAAGTAAAGCACAAAGGTGGCTGCGAATATCGCCACAATTATTGCCGCATCCCTGTAATCGTCATAAAGGCTGACAACCCTGGGCTTGGACCAAGAAAATCCGGGATAAGCACCGGAATCAAGAGCCTTGATGTTTGACAGGTGGCTGCCTCCACTGGTCACAAGGGATTGCTGGTTTTCAGTCATCTTGAACGCAATGGTGAAGTTCTGGACACTGGGGAAACCAATTGAAGACAGCGCTGTTATAAGGTCCAGCCCATATGGGTTGAGGCCGGTGTATGAAAGATCGAAGACTATGAGGTCCTGCGTTGCGTTTCCACTCCAGTTGTATGTCACGTATGTACTGTTATCTATTATGTCTGCAAAGAATGAGTTCCACTCCGTAGTGCTGATTGTATAATGGGTTTCAGTTCCATTTATATAATACGTGGTGGCGGGAAGGCTTGATGGCGGCGGGCTCAGTGTTGGGGTGCTTCCCATGGCGGATATTGGAGCAACGGCCAGCACAAAAATGAATGCCAGGGCCGCAAGTGAAATGGCTGTCTTGTTTTTCATGAAATTTAATCCGAGGCAGATATGAATTTCCGTAAATAAGTTTTTCACTGCATTTCTCCAGACACGGATTCAGTTTCTTCTTCTGGCTGTTAAGGGATCCATGGCATATTTTTGCCCATCAGGATCAGCAAGTATGAGGATTTTCCCGCTGTCAACCATTCTCCTGAGGACAGATTCCATGGTCTTCTTCCTGATTCTGGTGGCTCTGCCTTTCCTCATGATATCACGTATGCTTCCGTTTCTCATTCCAAGTATAAGTTCAGCCGCGGCATCCTCGTCCGCAACATAGGCAATCTGCCTGTATGCAACCAGGGATACGGGAACTATGACTGCCAGTAACTCAGGAATGAAACCAAGAGTGAAAACTGTCGTGGTCGTGCTGTTTCCATGACCGTTAAACTGGACATCAAGTTTCACGGTGTGGTACCCGGGCAGCAGAAATATGTTCACTGACGATCCTCCATAGGGATGCCCGGATACAGTCCATGAGTACCTGAGGTTTTGAAGATCAGTGCCGTGAACAACAGGATGAAATTCTGCAAATCCTGATATTATGCTGTATGCTATTCCTATGCCAGTTATCTGCGGATAGTAAGTGACATTTATTCCCGTGATTTCTGTACGGTTTATGTTTCCGCACAGGTCTGTGACTGTCAGAAAAACGCTGTAATTCCCGTCAGCATGGAAGTGCATTGTTAAATTGCCATGGTCCGCTTCTCCAGAATACAGGACAGTGGAATTGCCCATCTTCGCCTCAACGTATGCTGGAACCGCATCCGTAACGGAAAAGGCCAGTGTTGTTATGTTTGTGCCTGAAAGATTCAGGTTCGCAACACTCACCGATATTGCAGGAGGCTGATCATAGCTCATTACCCTGATGGTATCGTTGGCAGAATTGTTCCAGATGTTCCTGGCGTAAAATGTCACATTGTATGTAGAATTTCCGTAAGGTAAAGTGATGTTGCCGTCATGGGCAGAATAAATTACCCATGATTTACCGCTGCTTATGTTCGCCGTGATGGATACCCTGGCGCTGTCCGCATTCATGAAATGCAGTACGGTTGAATTTGTGTAGATGAGAGGGTCCTGGAAAAATGGAACAGCCGGGATTGTGTTGTTCACGCTCCATGACAGGTTACGGTATGAGATCAGGCCACTCTGGCCAGTTGCTTGAATATCCATATGATAGGTGCCGTTCTGGTGGAAGAGATCACTGCCCCGATCAAGGATCGTACTCCAGTTTTTTCCGTCCACACCCCACTTTTGAAGCACAGTTCCGCCATAAATGATGGATGCGGATATCTGTGAGGTGACGTTACTTGTGGCCTTGATTGTCAGGGTGTCATTGCTGGAATCACCATAGAATGAAAGAAACCGGGATCCGGATGTGTTCACACTCAACATGGGCCGGAATGTCTCGATCCAAAAGTTCCTGGAGCCTAGTAAGACGGTTTCACCATCAAGAAGCGTTACATTCAGTGACAGGACATAATTCCCGTTTGTCAGATTGAGAGTTGTCCAGTTCCTGTCAAGCTGATATGAGTTATTCCCATGGGCTCCGCGAACATAAAGGTCGTAATGTGAAGCATTCCCAACCCCTCCCCAGTGCACGGTTATGTTGTTCCTGCTGTAGAATGTTCCATTGGTTATGCCTATGGAAGTTCCCCCTGAAATGCCTGTTATGGTGGTGTAGTTGAACCATCTGGAATGCACTATTCCAAAGCTGTCTGTAAAGTTGACCCAGAGTACCAGCTTTCCCGGGTTGGATGATACAAACAGCCCGAAGCTAAGAGAACTTGAGGTGAACGTTCCGCCATTCCACTGCACGCTTGTTGTGCCATTGCCAACGGTTCCTGTTATATTTACGGCAAACCCCTGCGACTGGGAGATATATGTTCTATTGCCTGGATTCACAGATATGACAGGCCTCTGGCTGTCGATGGAAACATCTTCATACACTGAGGATGAATAGCCTGCAATGTTGCTGGCCGTAGCCGTGAGCCGGTATGTCCCGGTGGGAAAAAGGGAGGCATTGATGGCGATGTTGCCGTTACTGGCTGGAAGTCCAGTCCCATCAAGGGTTACATTCAGGCTGTATGTCAGGTTGGATTCCACTGAGTATCCCACGGTTGAATTGTGTGTTATTATGCCCACCGGATCCAGCCTGACGGCTATGCCATCAGGAGAAAGAGGCTCTGAGGTGCTGTAAAATATGTACAGATTATTCCCGGCAGCTACTGCGCCCGCAGAAGCATTGGCATCAAGATAGACACCGGTTATGTTCCGCACGAAAATGTTGCTGAGTATGACAGAATCATGCACCAGGAACTCAGCCTGTCCGGAAGCCATATGCAGTGCAGCCCCTCCACTCCCCGACCAGGTATCAAGGCTTCCATTGATCATAAGCATCCGGCTGTAATTTCCCGATTCAACCCAGAAGGAGTAGTCTCCATCGGTGGTTGCATTTACCAGGACTCCGTATATCCCTTGGGTTTCCCAGATCGCTCCAGTATCCTCAATATTTCCATGGAATGCCTGTCCATGAACCTCAGTCATCTTGAGCGTCTCATTTAGAGTGAAATAACTGGTTTCTCCAGTCGATAGGTTGAGATCAGTTCCGGTGATGCTTCCCTGGGACTGGTTGACAGCCACAACTGAGCTGCTGCTGCCCAGTGAAATATTGTATGATGTGGACGATCCGCTGGTGAAATTTATTGCGACCAGTGAGAAACGGGAAACCATTACGAATCTGCCGCTGAGAAAGAAGATCCCGGTGAAATATGGGAAATGTCCATGCGCAAGTGTGCACGACACCGAAAGATTTGCCAGGTTAACGGCAATCATATCCACTTCAGTGCTGTTCCCATAGGCAATATATTCCATGTTGCCGGATACTTCCGAGACAGACTTTCCTTCCCATAGGGACTGTACCTGAGTGATGATACCTGCAGTCTGGTTAGCGTAATTCCAGTAGGAGATGGAAATGTTGCTGGAAATTGCAACGAACAGGACATCGTTCAGTTCAGGGTCCAGCACCGGTTCTGATGCATTTCCCATGCTGCTGGTCACGTTTCCGGACTGCTGCAACTCGTATGAGTAGTTTCTGGACTGCAGCGGGCTAAAGCCCTCATCATGCCCGGCAACGTAGAGCTCATCCATGGTGATACTGCAGTTGCTCCCGCCCACAAGAAGGCTGAAGTTACCCGGTTGCAATGTACTGTTGACCGATACAACGAGCGGGAAATTTCCCGTTGAGTTGTAGCCACTTTCGGCTGAGAAGAATATTTTGCCGGGATACAGGCTGTTCCACGATAATTCAACTGTCTGGAATGCATCCATTGCTGGATCCTGCCCCAGTTTCTGGATGGTCTTGCCGTAAACGTACTGATTGGAGGCGTCGTTCTTCTCACCCGGGCCAAAAAAGTAGTGGATGATATCGTGGTCCCCCTGCATTACTATCAGGTTGTCGATTGTGGTCAGCAGGTTTTCCGCATCACTCCACGAGTAAGTTATCTTCAGGCTTTCATTGGCTGTCCCGTTGAGATTTACGTAAAAATATTCCGGGCTGGATAGGGGAGCGCTCGTGTTTACGTCGAATCCTGAAACCGGCGCTGCTTTGCCAGCAGCCATATGTGAATAGGAATTGAGCGGGGTATTATTGAAGCTTACCCAGCTTGTGTTGGAGGGATACTGGCCTGATTGCATGGCCGTGAAGTTATAGTAGCCCGGGCTGCTGACGGGAGATTGAATGCTTGACCCAGATGAAACATCGGGAATAATTACCAGAATTGGTAAAAGTATACTTAATACTATTATAACCATTAATACCTTTAATGTCATAGATTAATGAATCGCCATTAAGGTATAAGTTATATAAAAAATATACATGAACCACGTGAATTGAACTATTATATGCAGGCAGGCAATGGAGTAATAACATGATCAAGGTAGGAATCAATGGTTATGGTACCATCGGCAGGAGAGTCGCTCAGGCAGTGAGATTGCAGAAGGACATGATTGTGACAGGCATAGTGAAAACCAGGCCGGATTATGTGGCCGAATCAGCCATGCATGATTTCAGGATATTTGCGGCTGATGCAAAATCGCTGGAATCGTTCAACAACTCTTCGCTGAAGGCATCCGGGACGCTGGAAGACCTCATATCTGATTCCGATATAATTGTGGACGCAACTCCTGAAGGAATGGGCAGGAAGAATATTGAAACCTACAGGAAGAATGGACTCAAGGCCATTTTCCAGGGAGGCGAGGATCATGAGATTGCCCAGGCCTCATTCAATGCATACTCAAATTTCATGGACTCATGGGGAAAGGACTATGTGAGGGTTGTTTCATGCAACACCACGGCCCTGGCCAGGACCGTGACATCTGTCCGGAAATCATTTGGAGTGAAGCACGTCAATGCCACCCTCATAAGAAGGGCCACGGACCCCAATGACAGTTCAAAGGGTCCCATAAACGCACTTGAGCCAAGCCTGAAATTTCCTTCTCACCACGCCCCCGATCTGCAGACTGTCATAGGCAATGTTGACGTTGACACCGTGGCCATAAAGGCACCCACCACACTGATGCATGTCCACGTTGTCAGCATCGATCTGGAAAAGCCGGCAGACCAGAAGCAGGTTCTAGCTGAGATGGGAAAGTACAGGCGAATCATGCTGGTGTCCGGAAAATCCGGGCTTACGTCCACAGCACAGATAATGGACATGGCCAGGGAGATGGGCAGATCCAGGTCCGATCTTTATGAAATAGCCGTCTGGAAAGAAAGCGTAAACTTAAAAGGTACGAAACTCAATTACATACAGGCAGTTCATCAGGAAAGCGATGTGGTACCCGAAAATGTGGACGCAATTAGGGCCATGTTCCAGTTAATGGACGGTGAAAAGTCCATTTCTGAGACTGATAAGACGCTGAATATTGGGAACAGGGTGTAACAATGGTTGAAAGCAAGGAGCAGAAGAAATACACAATAGAGGATTTGCCAGGAGTGGGAGAAGCAACAGCAGAGAAGCTCAGGGAGAATGGATATGACGACGTTATGACCATAGCCGTTGCATCCCCCAAGGACCTTTCGGATGTTGCGGGCATCGCTGAGGGAAATGCATCAAAGATAATAGCCGCTGCCAGGAAATATGCGGATGTTGGCAATTTCGAGACCGGCGAGGAGATACTTGAGCGCAGGAGGGAAGTGAAGAAGCTCACCACTGGAAGCAAGAATCTTGACAACCTCCTGGGTGGTGGATTTGAGACACAGTCAATAACTGAATTCTTCGGTGAGTTCGGATCAGGCAAGACCCAGATCATGCACCAGGCGGCCGTGAATGCAACGATGCCTGTGGAAAACGGTGGCTTCGATTCAGATGTCCTGATCATAGACACTGAGAACACATTCAGGCCTGAGAGAATCATACAGATGTCCAAGTTCAGGGGACTTGACCCGGATAAGGTCCTGAAGCGCATCCACGTGGCAAGGGCCTACAACTCGCATCACCAGATACTCCTGGCTGAGAGGGCATCGGAACTTGCCAAGGAATTTCCAATCAAGCTTCTCATAGTGGATTCACTGACATCACATTTCAGGTCGGAGTACATGGGAAGAGGCTCACTGGCGGAGAGGCAGCAGCTTCTCAACAGGCATATGCACGACCTCCTGAAGTTCGGCACCATATACAACGCCGTTATAACGGTGACAAACCAGGTATCGGCCAGGCCGGATGTTTTCTTTGGTGATCCAACTGCGCCAATTGGCGGAAATGTTGTGGGTCACACCGCAACTTTCAGGATATATCTCAGGAAGAGTAAGGGGGGCAAGAGAATTGCCAGACTCATCGATTCGCCCTATCTTCCTGAAGGGGAGACAGTGATCCAGATCTCCGAGGACGGAGTAATAGATGGAGTGTAAATAAGACTGGAAAATGTGGAAATACATAAACGACAACTTTGCAAGGTACCCTTCACAGATAAAGGTGCTGAGAAAGTTGATCTCGCTTGGCCTATCCGTGAGGAAAGATCATGAGAACATGCCCAGGGTTTACTGCGGCGATGTGGAGGTCAAAGCTTCTGCCATAGCTCAGGCGCTGGGCGTTGACAGGAGGGCTGTCATTGAGATACTGGGCAAGATAATCAGCGATCCTGAGCTTTCCAATTTTTACTCACAGCTGAAGCCTATCCCTGATTTCTCGATGGTCAGCTCAAGACTGGGCATGGGAGTGATCCAGATAGTTCCAACTTCCGCTACACAGCCCGGCATAATTTCAGGGGTTTCACAGGTAATTGCCAGGGAGAACATCAGCATACGGCAGGTCATAGTGGACGATCCGGAGCTTGTGGACAGCCCAAGGGCAACCATAGTCACGGACAGCCCAATCCCGGGGCACCTCCTGTCTGACCTGAAGAAGATTCCCGGCGTTGAAGCTGTGGTAATACTCTAGGAATACTCCAGGAAATCCAGGATATTTCCGCCGTACATAATGTCAATCAGCGCATCAATCCTGTCCTTAACCTCACCTACTGAACCGGCAACAACATTCACATGGCCAACTTTCCTTCTCTTCTTGGCGTTGTCTTTTCCGTACCAGTAGATCTGGGTTCCCGGTATTTCAAGAATCCTGTTCTTCAGTTCTTCGCTTATCTGTCTTCCTATTATATTCAATATGCCGGATGCAGACAGTAATTCCGGTTCCGGTACAGGAAGCCCTGCTATTGCCCTGATATGCTGTTCGAACTGGGATATGGTGGACCCCAGCAGAGTGTGGTGTCCGGAATTGTGGACTCTTGGTGAGAATTCATTGATCATGGGCTTCCCGTCCCTGATGAAGAATTCGATTCCCATAACGCCAGTGTAATCAAGCTTCTCAAGTAGCTTCCTGGCAATCTCCTTCATGCCGGTATCAGGAAATGGGGCTATGTTGTAGACAAGCATCCCCCTCATGTTAACGTTCAGGGAAGCCGTATGGAATGCCATCTTCCCATGGATGTCCCTGGATGCTATGATGGAGGCTTCCTGGCTGAAGTCCACGAATTCCTCCAGCACATATTTGCCCTGTGGCATGTCTCCGGGAATCCTGCCGGGAGATATGGGATACTGGCCCTTGCCGTCATATCCACCCATGGCAGACTTTGCTATTGATCGATCAAACTCCTTGGAAGCTTTCCCGAGTTCCTCAAGGCTATTCACAACAGTGAAGGGCGCCACCGGCAGGCCCGCATCTCGCAGGAATTCCTTTTCTAGGGACCGGTCCCTCTTGAGCCTTATGGGGAGCATCCCCGGCCTCAGTTTTCCCATGGAATCAGCATAATCAAGAACCCTGTCGTCAACATGCTCGAACTCGTATGTCACGACGTCTGATGAATCAACAAATTCCCTGTACTGATGGTAGGTGAAGCCATGATCCGAGATGCGCACGCCCGGCTTTGAGAAATCTGAATCAATGCTGTTGAATCCGTATCCCAGCTTCCGCCCTTCAAGTATCATCATCCAGCCCAGCTGACCGCCGCCGATTATGCCTATGTTCATTCCAGCTTTTCACCCATGACCTTCTGTGTCTGGTTCTCCATGAACTTCCTTACCTTCTCAGCAACTTCAGGATACTTTATGCCTAGAATCCTTGCAGCCAGCAGTGCCGCATTCCTTGATCCGCCTATTGCCACGGTTGCCACGGGAATTCCGGCAGGCATCTGCACTATTGACAGGAGTGAATCCATGCCGTTCAGGCTCCTTGTCTGAATGGGGACGCCTATTACCGGCAGTGGAGTGAGCGCTGCGGTCATGCCGGGAAGATGTGCAGAACCGCCGGCTCCAGCTATGATGACCTCAATCCCTCTGGACTGGGCACTCCTGGCATATTCATACATAAGATCAGGTGTCCTGTGCGCAGAAACTATCCTGTATTCGACCTCAATTCCCAGTTCGCCCAGGACGGTTATGGCATCCCTCATGTGATCAAAATCGCTGCTGCTGCCCATGATTACTCCAACTTTTGCCATGCTTAGAAATTTGCAGATGGTATAAAAGGGATTGCAGATTCCATCACAGCGGGTTCAGCCATCAGAGAGACTGGTTTGAGTTTCCGGCCAGTTCCAGCACTTCCTCCGCGGTCATGACATGGTGGCCTGTTGCCTTCCGTATCCTGTTCATGATTGCCAGGCCGTATCCATTTTCCGGGAATGGATGAATCACGGCCATGTTAAAATCGCTCCGGTCAAGCTCCCTGAAAGCAGAGAACAGGTTGTGTCCGACCTGCCTGAGGTCATTCATGCTCCCAAGCCTGAGGCACTGATCATCGCTGCATGCCTCATCAGCGCCCATTGCAAGGATTCCCAGATGGTCAATGTCAAGATTCACAAGCCGCCTGAAATCCTCCATGCTGCTCATGAGGAAGAATGGCTTTTCGGGCGCGTAGTGCCTGTACTTCATGCCAGGTGTTATGGCCACATTGCTATCCACAGTACCCCTTGCCGCATCGGATATTTCAATGCTCCCGAAAACCTCCTGCAGGCTCTCAACAGTCGTTGATCCCGCCCTGAGCAGCCTTGGAGGCGTCGTGGTGAGATCAAGTATTGTGGATTCCACCCCGAAGCTGGTCTTCCCTGAATCGTAAATGAGATCAACCCTTCCGGACATTTCCAGGACGGCATCCTGTGAATCCGTTATACTGGGCCTGGTGGACAGGTTTGCGCTGGGGGC
>JAMCUV010000011.1 GCA_023379345.1 Thermoplasmatota archaeon | reverse complement strand
AAGGCTTCCGGTTCAATCTTCCTTGATCACAATAAATTCGTGGTGGAAATTGATGATTTCAAGCCCACTGCCAGTGTTTACGCTGTCGGAGTCGTATCAGCAACCGAAGACATAAGGCAGGAAGACGAGGTTGTGCTTGCCCATTCTGGAAATGTATTGGGTGTTGGCGTTGCGAAAATGCCGGGCATTGGAATGGTATCACTAAAGAAGGGTGTTGCAGTGAAGGTCAGGAACTGACCTCAAATTAATTTATTTGTATATACTTATTTTCCACAGTATCCGTATAAAATGGTGAAATTGTTACATACATCATAGCAAACATTAAAATATATCCTATAGCTAGTTCATTATTGCAGACAAAATCAGTTGCTCTGTTGCTGGTAGGGATCCTCCTGATCTCCAGCGTATTCGTATTCTTCAACGTTGATTATCCATCTCAACCCGCTACACTGATCCTTCATCCCCCTAAAAATGTGAAACCTCCTCCTGAAATTATATTCAGCCGCCAGGGTTTCAACGCCCCTAAACTCGGCCAGAATGTTACGACCTTCAGTCCCACCGGAAATGCAACTGTTGACATGGTCGGTTATGCGTATGGGAGCAGTCCAACAGGAAAAACACCTCTTGCTGACAAGAAAATCTATGTGGCCGTGATGGAGGTCATAGTTTCAACTCAAACAAATTCAAGCGGATTCTACAGCATTGGCGTAATGAAATCTGGAAGTGGGATATTCGCGTTCAAGGCATTCCAGTTCAGGGCAACATACGTTGATGTATTCGTTCCCTCATCAGGGACATACTGGGTCAATGTCACGCTGCCCCAATCACAGAAATATGAGGTAGCCGGCAACACCACATCCACAAACGGTACCGTTGGTGACGTACTGGTCAACTTGAAGGGATATTACGGCCAGTATTCCTTCACTTCGGCTTCGTCGGGATTTTTCAATCAGTATATTGTTAATGGGACATATGAGCTTAGTGCCATAAAACCGGGATTTTCCAATGTTACAGTTCCAGGTTCCGTATCAGTAAGTGGATCATCAATAAAGAATGAGACAATATTCCTGCATCCTCTAACGACTGCCATATACAGGATAACAGGCTATGTGCGCAATGACCTTGGTCATGGGATAGTCAATGCAACCGTTAATTCAACCACACTTGTAATATCTGTAAAAACAGGACTCGATGGATATTATTCAATACCTGCGACATACGGCTATAACAATCTGCGGTTTTCTGGATACCAGTATGTGACTGCAAGTGCAGGTGTAACTGCAACCAATAATACGACGTATAACCAGACAATGGAATCCAAGAATCCGTTTTATGCAACACTGCCCTTGCAGAGTTTAAATATACCTTATTCACCTGTTTCCATGGGGGATAACCTTTCAAAGGTTAATTACACCGCAACGCTGGTATTCCCGCAGCCGGCACAGGTCATGGATGGCTACATGCAATCAAACCAGACAGGGCAGAAGCTGGCGGATGTTAATTTCACCGCTTACACTTCAGTTAACGGCACTTATTCATATTACGAATTCAGTACTAATGCGGAAGGATATTTCTCGGTGAACTTCAGCTATACTGGAAGTTATCGCCTCGTGATAGAATCATCCCGGTTCCCGGAATTCAACATGAGTTCATCACAGAATCAGGGAGGCACATTCCAGGTGAATGCTTCATCCGGAATATTCAGTGTCAACGGTTCAGTTGGGAACCCTTTAACAGGAAACGGAGTATCCGGAGTCAGTATAGGAATAGGAGTTTCCTCTGGATCTTCTCCAGTGATCAATCTCTCGAGCAATTCAACGGGGAATTTCTCTGGAAAACTGCTTGGGGGCACATATTATGTCCACTTTTCAAAGCCGGGTTACCTTAACAGGACAGTGGAGATCAACCTGACAGGGAACACCACCATTCCCCGCGTGAATCTGACACCTGCCGACATTGGTTCAGGATTCGTATACTGGTCTGCATCCTCAGGAACCGGACTGCCAGGAATCAGCTCTGCAAATGTGACGTCGGAAATCAATGCCAGTTCGCCCTCTCAGGCAGTAAGTTATTCAGATACTCCGGTAAATTTCACCCTCCACATTGTGAACAGAACTGGAAACGTCCTTTCCAATGTCCCTGTTGAGGTATATGCCGAAGCAAATGGTGCATATTTCCTTACAAAGGGAACAACAGATGCCAGTGGAAACATAACCGTCCATCTGTCATTCTCAGGGAAGTACGTGTTTCTGCCTGAAATGATCCAGTTCAGTGGGCAGTCCAGGCTGGTCAGCACATCCATGGGGTCAGCCACATTTAACATGACAAACCTGACGCTGGTCCAGATGAGATTTAACCTTACAAACCCCCTGAACTATAGTGGTGATAGTGTACCACTTTCACATCTGACCGTAGGGAACTATGCGCTCCCAATATACCCAAGATCTCCATACAGCTCCAATACAACGGGACAGAATTACAGCATAGCAACATTCTACCTTCCTGCTGGAAGGTACAATGTGTCGTACCTTGACAGGTCCTACGTTCCAGAATACTGGAACATCACGCTTCAGTCTCCGATGGCAAACAGCACCATACTGAAGCCATACGTTCTGGAAATCAGCTGGGAATCACCTGCTGGCTGGAGATATATCATTTCAAACACGACTTCACAGGTTAATTCCACATCAGTATCCAGCGGAACTGGGAATGCAATCATTCCACTTTATTATGCCACCTTCAGTTTCGCGGCATATGTATCTGATAACATCGTGAATCGGTCTTCTTTCTCTTTGAATAACACCGTTTACATCTGGAAGGAATCCTTCAAGGTATCGGGAGGGTCACTGGAACTAAACACCACGAACTGGACCTATAAAAGTGGAAGTGAAAACTTCTATGCCAATTATCTCTGGAATCAGACATCCGGAGTGCTGGTAACAAACATCACGGAAAACGCAACCACAACTTCAACCGTGAACGTGTCCATAGACGGGTCGCAGATCACAGGCCTGCAGGTTTACGGTAAAACAATCAACCTGACGAATTATTTCGCCATTTCTAAATCAGGGAACAGCACATTATATATCGATTTCTCTAACTACACGTTTAGTGATGATAAAACCATATCAGAATACGCCAATGTGTGGATGGGATATTATTCAACGGAACTGAAAGGAGCGTGATGGCATGTCTTTATTTTCAAAGGAACCAAAAAAGGTAGTAAAAGGCCCGGTGGAAGCGAAAAAAATTATCAGGGATAGCGGGAAGAAACCAAAGAAGCAGAAATCACGCTTCAAGGGTCCCACAATGGAAAACGTGGAAACTGTTGTGGAAGTCAAGACTGTTGGTGACATCCCCCCTGCCCTGGAGGCAAGGAAGCTCATTGGAGAGAACGACCTCATAGGTGCCGCAAAAGTCACTTTCCAGGCTGCCAAGAAGGATTATTCAAGGTATTTTGGCGCCAAGCTTTCTGATTCAGAGGGTAGCAGGCATTTCTTCATAAACGAACTTTCATCCATGAAGATAAAGGTTCCGGAGAACGGGTATGTGGACAGCTTCACCATTATGGAAGCATTTGATGACGTGGTGACCACTGAGGATGATTCAAAGAATCGCGCTCAGGCACTCAGGAAGCTTCTGACATTCTACCTCAATTTCTACGAACCGGCACGTTTTGCGCAGGAAGTAAGTTTTGATGGCGACGACCTCATGAACCGCTTTTCAGAGATCTACAATTACATGGATATCATGAAGCTGTACTTTTCGGACAGTGACTTAAGGGTATAAATCTATGACAGGGACAGGCCAGGCATCTTCAGGGTTGAGCGCAATCGGACCGCAGCTGTTCACGAACTTCGTCAACAGTGTTGAGCATAATCCTTTCTTTCTGCTGACTTTCATAATACCGGTAGTTCTCATATTTCTCACATCTGCAGTTGTAAAGGTGAAGAGGAGAAGCACAAGGATCGATGGTCCGCCAACCCTGGAGCAGAAAAAGGAAAAGTTCATAATCCCAAGGGACTTTTTTACAATGGAATCTGAAAAGGTGAGTGCCGACGATTTCCACCATTTCTTAGACCCCATGGAGAAGGAATTCCATCACCTCAGGGAATATGATGATTATTTCACCGTGCTGTTCAAGCGCTTCAACAAGTTCGAGGCAATGTCGCATTCCACCAGGAAAAAGAAGAAACAGCGCGGTATTGATGGCAGGAAGGAAACATTCAACGAGATTCTGAACCTGTACAACAGGCTCAGGAAAGCCAAGAATCAGATAGTGGAATTTGAGCAGGAGGATGAAGGTATATTATGACTGAAACTGAATTTATAGATGTTGGGGAACTGAGGAACATCGTAAGGAGAATAGAAACTGCCATTGGCAAGCGTGTAATAGGGTCAGAGAAGATAGTCAGGTTCATGTTCATTGCCCTGCTGAGCAACAATCATGTGCTTCTGGAGGGTGTCCCAGGACTGGCCAAGACAATGCTTGCCAGTGAGTTCTCCAGAAACCTATGCATGGATTTCAAGAGAATCCAGTTCACGCCTGATATGCTTCCTTCAGATGTAACAGGGACCATGGTATTCAACCTTGAGGCCAAGAAGATAGAGTTCAGAAGGGGGCCAATATTTGCAAACGTGCTTCTTGCAGACGAAATCAACAGGACTCCAGCCAAGGTGCAATCGGCCCTTCTGGAAGGCATGGAGGAAAAGAAGGTCTCAGTTGGGGGTGAAGATTACAATCTACCAGAACCGTTCCTTGTCATCGCAACGCAGAATCCCATTGAGCAGGAAGGAACATTCCCGCTTGCAGAGGCCCTCATGGACAGGTTTCTTTTCAGGTACATCCTGACATACCCATCCAGGGAGGAAGAAATGGGCATCCTCAAATCACTCTCCCTGCCGGAGGAGGAGTTGCAGAACGATATTGATTCCAACAGGATCCTGTCTCTCAGGAAAGAGGTTTCAAAGATATATGCAAGCGATGAGATCATAACATATATTGTTGATATTATCCGTACAACAAGAACCAATGATCTCATACTTGTTGGAGCAAGCCCCAGGACAACCGCAAAGTATCTTATGGCAGCAAAGGCAAACGCAATGCTCAACGGACGCGAATACGTGATTCCCGAGGACGTCAGGTTTCTGGCACACGAACTTCTGAACCACAGGATAATGCTCCGGCCCGAAGCACTGCTCGAGAATGGTGGAGACGCCATGAGCACAGTCAACCGGGTTATCGACAGGGTTATATCGCAGGTAGCGACACCGAAATGATCAAGAAGTCCGGCTACGCTCTGATTTCAGCAGTTACAAGTGCGGTACTTGAGGCACTGTTCTTCGGATACAGGTACTTCATAATATTCTCCCTTGTGCTGTTTTTCGTCATAGCTGCGGACATTATACTCTTCAACAAGGGAACGGCAACAGATCTGTTCAGGATCAGGATTGAGCGTTACCTGAAGGACGATCATGGAAGGAAACACCAGCCCAAGGAAATAAGGGTCAGGTTCACCAATCCCACATCCAGGACAATAACTTTTCACTATTATGACACCCTTTCGGATGTATTCAGGACAGATGGGGATTTCGAAGGTGAAATTGCACTTTCTCCAGGACAGACTGTGGAAAAGGCATATTCCATAGAATCCATTGCAATTGGGAAGTACAGGATCGGCCCGCTCATAACCTACGTGCAGGATCCCATGAAGATATGCATCACCAGGTCCATCCTGGAGAAGATAGACGAGGTGAAGATAGGTCCTGCCCTTTCAGATATCTACACACAGCGCAGCGAAAGACTCAGCAATTTCCTGTTCACGGCAGGCATGCACTATTCCAGGAAATCCGGGCAGGGCTACGATTTCTATGGGGTGAGGCAATATGTTGAATCTGACGATTTCCGGTATATAGTGTGGAACAGGTACAATGGCGGTGACTATGAGGACCTCTTCATAAAGCAGATGGAGGAAGAGCGGCAGATCGATGTTTACTTTGTCATGGATTACAGCAGTGGAATGAATCAGGGAACTACCACCAGGAGGATGTATGACACAGTGGTAACAAGTGTCCTGAATGCATCCTATTCTATCATAAAGAATCGTGATGGCGTTGGCTTCCAGGTGATATCCTCGAGCCTTGATCACTTCATTCCAGCCCAGAAGTCGGAGGAGCCCATCAAGAAGCTTGAGAAGCTTGTGGCAGAGATACGCCCTTCCGGCGACTTTTCCATTGAGGCTGCCGTTGAGAAGATCAGGAAGAGGATCAAGAAGAATGCAGTTGTCTTCATCATCTCCGCCATGTCATTCCCGGAAAACTTTCATCCGCATTCACCAAGGGATTACCAGACCGGAAGGCCAACGTACCTGTTCCTTGTGGACGGGTATGACTTTGTGGAAAAACGTGAAGACGAGGTCTTCCGCAAGCTCATGATCAGCACTGCCAATAAGCAGAGACGCTATATCAAGGCTGTCTCGCACTTCTTCAATGGCATAGGCATAAAGACGGCAACAGCCAGGGAAAGGGACCTTCTCCTCAGGCTTATGGCTGAATACGGCTACGCGCGCACATTGAATCTTGGAGGATAAACGTGAAGGATCCGACAGTCAGGACGGTCATAAACGGACTCATAATGCTCCCCTCCATAGTGCTGATCATCTATGTGATACCCCATCTCCTTGGAGATGTATACCTGGCACCCTTCATAGTGCTTTCCGTGGTGCCCATACTGTCAATATTCGTGCCATCAAGGTTCAGGTCATATGTGAATCCTGTAGTAATACTCATCATTCTGATGTTGATCCTGATCTCTCTTGGCGTGGATGTTGGAAATAGCGGAGCCCCCAACTTCTTTTCAGGATTCAGTTCATACATACAGTCAAGCAGGCTGCTGTCTCACCTTGTAATACCGTTCACTCTCCGCACCTTCATCACCTTCAGCATGGTAATAAGCGTAACCGCAACAATTGGCGGAATAAAATCAGGCACCATACAGCGTTCCATATCATACCTGGTCCTTTCCCTGCTACCTCTTCTGGATCAGGTTTTCGTGCTTTACCTCATGGCCAGGTATTCATACTCATATGCTGCAGCCTACACGCAGGCATATGAAATGCAGCTGGTTTCATGGATTGCGCTGATATTCACTGGATCCACGAACATCGACGGACAGAGATTCCCTCCTCCTCTGCAGGAATATTCTTTCCCCGTAAATCCCGTTATGATGGTTGCCCTGATCATATCACTGGTGGCCATAATCTCCTACTTCGTGTTTGTGCAGGAGAAGCAGTTCCGGTCGGAGGCTCTTGGTGGAATTGGTGCGGCAGCAGTGCTTGGAGGAATCATTGCATTCGTTGTCTTCGCTGTGGATCAGATGGTGTCATCCATGGGTTTCCAGATACTTGCTGTTGCCATTGCAGTATTCATCACAGCAGTATACGTCGTAAGAAGTTCACCTGAAAGAAAAATGAAGAAGCTTGGGAAACTTCCCAAGACAGATAAGTGGTAGAATCCCAGATTATATGGTTCGCACCTCAGCATATCACTGGACTTCTCGCGTTTGAAATCGATGAAAATGATGTGTTCTTCATAAAGAAATTGCCATGTTTCCTGCCTGCTGATGTCGTAGTCAATGGAATGATGCATATTCTATGTATGTTCCGACAAAGCCGGAGGATCATGCTTCTGGTTTTCTCCAGGGCCAAGTAAAGTCTGTTGATTAAATGGCCCTCAATCTCAGATAATTCTGTGGATTGCAGGGAAATTACGGCCAGAGGTCATTTTATTACTCAAGTTGAAATATCACTCACATGAAGAGTAAGCTGATTCGCAACGCAATTATCGTTTCACAGGACAGCAACAGGTCAGTCTTCAAGGGAAACATACTGATTGAGGGCAACAGGATCGCCTACACCGGGCCGGAAGAGAAAGGTGCGGACGAGATCATAGAGGGAACAGGCCGGATAGCCATGCCTGGAATGATCAACACACACTGCCATGTGGCAATGACGCACCTGAGGGGGCAGATTGATGATGTGCCCCTATCCACTTTCCTAGAAAAAACATTCAAGCTTGATGGTGAAAGGACTGAGAAGGGACTTTACAACTCTGCACTTCTTGGAATCAGGGAAATGGTGCATTCTGGTGTAACATCGTTCCTTGATCTCTATTACTCGGAGGACATAATTGCCAGAGCGGTTGAAAAAGCAGGCATCCGTGGCTTCCTGGCATGGAACACCCTTGATGAGGATAAGACCACACAGAAGGGAAATCCCGTGAAGAATGCCCATCATTTCATAAGCGGATTCAGGGGACACGATCTGGTGACCCCGGCCATAGGTGTTCAGGGAATCTACGTGGCCGGCGATGAGACATATCTATCCGCTCTGGATGTGGCTAACAGGGAGGACACCATAATACATGGCCACCTTGCCGAGACCCGGGAAGAGGTTTACAATTTCGTGAAAGCTTCCAAAGGTGAAAGGCCAATAGAACATCTATCAAGGATTGGCTTCCTCGGTCCAAGGTTCATTGCGGCGCATTCAGTCTGGGCAACACTGAATGAGGTCAGGCTGCTTTCCAAGGCATCAAGCAGCGTATCGTGGAATCCCGTGAGCAACGCAAAGCTTGGCGTCGGAGGGATTGCCCCCATACCGGAATACCTGAACAATGGCGTTACCGTGTCCATCGGATCGGATAGCACAGCCTCGAACAATTCCCAGGATGTGATCTCCTCCATGAAGTTCGGTTCCATATGGGTGAAAAACGATCGCTGGAATCCTGCATCAACCAATGCCCAGATGCTGCTTGACATGGTCACAGTGAACGCCGCTGCCTCCCTGAAAAGGAATGATTTGGGGGTTATCGCACCGGGAATGCTTGCAGACATTGTGCTGATGGACACCAGGAATCCAAGGATGGCCCCAACCACCATCGGCAATGCCGTTTCCAATATTGTGTATTCGGCAGACACATCATGTGTAAGCGATGTCATCGTGAACGGGGAAATCCTGAAAAGGGAGGGCTCACTCCTGCGGCCTGAATATGAGGAATTGCCCTTTGAAGATTACAACTGATTTTCCCATTTATAGAGAGGTTAGGGGTTTGGGGGAAGCAGTAAA
>JAMCUV010000010.1 GCA_023379345.1 Thermoplasmatota archaeon | reverse complement strand
TTTCAAGGAAGTCAGTGGCTACGCGTTGATGAATTCTGCCCCCAGAATATCTTACGCTGCCATTCCTGAGTATGACAAATCGCACTGGCCGGACATTAAACTTTTTGACATTGTGTGAAGGCAAAGGGAGAACATTTTCCCTATTCTTCCCGTATGGCAGTGATTGCTATTTCCCTGATTTCAACATAATGCTTTGAAACATCGAATGAAGCATCGTCCAGAGTGCATATTGCAAGATCTCTTAGAACTGAGTACGAAATGTCCAGAAGCCTTCTTATTGATTCGTGCAGGAATTCTGTTTTAGCCTTTGCTATTACTGCAATCCGGTTTCCACTGATCTCGAAGCTTATTGTTGGTTCCCCGGAGAAGCAGACATTTTCTTTTGATGAGAGAGCCTGAAGCCGGACCATGGTAAAGCAGTCGTTTTCTTTCCCAGCACCTTCTATGAGCTTGCCAACCTTCTCGGACGGCAGCACTAGAGTTCCCGATGACTGTAACTGATACAATTACCTCAACAGGATAACATTATGCATATCAAAAATCTGTTTGATCCATGAAGCAGACTCTGGAACTGCCCATGAAAACAGTGTTTAACTTCCGACACAGCATGATACATATTCCTGAACAACTGTATCTGCCCTGGCCCCTCAGGTGTTAGTGTGCTTTTTCAAAACGGTTGTGGATTGCGAAAACTTCAAGGCTTCAAGTGTTGGGTGTTCTCAAGGCAGGCTTTGATCTGCCCACATGTGGACATAGCCATGTGCCTGTTCATTACCATTCCATCTTCTGCGAGATGACTGTCATCTCATAGATGTTAAATCTCAGCCTGCAATGACCATCCATGTTTCCTGTATCAAGACCCAGAAGATTGCGATCTTTGCAGACTATACGTGATCTCGTTGCAGAGAGTGCCATCAAGCCTGAAAAATTAATAATGCCTGTATTTGTGGATGAGGGGGCGAAGAAAGCAGTTCCCATCAGGTCCATGCCAGGCATATACCGCTACCCACTGTCAGAACTTGAAGACCACCTGATCTCCCTTCAGAGTTCAGGAGTCAGGAGCATACTGCTCTTTGGAATTCCCGTGAACAAGGATGAGGTGGGCAGTTCTGCTTATGATGAGAACGGCATTGTCCAGAAAGCCATAGGCATCAGCAAAGAAAGAACTGACCTTATCACCATTGCCGATCTGTGCATGTGTGAATACACCAGTCATGGTCATTGCGGAATACTCAGAGGCGATTATGTGGACAATGATGCCACATTGGATTCCTATGGAAAAATAGCAAAGACCTATGCTGAGGCTGGTGTCGACCTCATAGCACCAAGCGGCATGATGGATGGCCAGGTAGGCAGGATAAGAAAGACACTGGATGATGCCGGATACTCGAAAATCCCAATAATGGCATACAGCGCAAAATATGCCTCGTCTCTCTACGGGCCATTCCGCGAGGCTGCGGAATCGACCCCCAGCTTCGGTGACCGCAGGAGCTACCAGATGGATCCCCGGAACTCAAGGGAGGCAATGAGGGAGATTGATCTGGATGTGAAGGAGGGCGCCGACATAATCATGGTTAAACCTGCCCTCTTCTACCTTGATGTAATAAGAGGCGCGAGGCGGAAATATTCACTGCCCCTGGCTGCATACAGTGTCAGCGGCGAATACACAATGATCAGGAATGCGGTGGATGCAGGTTATCTCTCTGCAAATGCCATAGAAGAGGCCGTAGGATCCATCTTTAGGGCAGGAGCCGACATGGTCATAACATACTTTGCACAGTATCTGACGGAAAAATTGTGAGATTGCACCAGTCGCCGATTTAATATATCAAAAAACAATAACTATTTGGTGATAAAAAAATGGCAGTAACATTAGGACAGAAAGCACCGGATTTCACAGTAAACTCAACGCAGGGTCCAATAACCCTATCAAATTTCAAGGGAAAATGGGTATTGCTTTTCTCGCATCCTGCAGACTTCACGCCTGTATGCACAACAGAATTCATGGCATTTTCAGAATCCTATGACGAGTTCAAGAAACTTGGAGTGGAACTCATAGGGCTCAGTGTGGACAGCATATATTCCCATATAGCCTGGCTCAAGGATATAAAGGACAGGTATGGGATTGAAGTTCCGTTCCCTGTTCTTGCAGATCTTGAGAGAGAGGTTGCAACCCAGTATAATCTGCTTGACCCCAAGGTGGGCACAACAGTAAGGGGAGTTTTCATAATAGATCCCAACCAGACTGTAAGGTGGATGATATACTATCCTGCTGAAACCGGAAGGAATATCAGAGAAATCATACGTGTCATAAAAGCCCTTCAGTTCAACTGGGACAAGAAACTGGCCACGCCTGCCAACTGGGAACCAGGCAAAGAGGGGATTGCCTCAGCTCCAAGCACACTCAAGGATGCTCTTGCGAGAGAAAAGGAAGAGGGTGCAGAACGCTGGTACCTTAAGAGAGTCAAAGCGTGATATTTTGACTCTATGTGCCATGTACAACATTACCGTCGGGGACAGGCACCCCGCAGTAATTTGTGTTGATCTCTCAAATGTCAGACGATCACTTCTTGCCCTTGCAGATGTGCTCTCCAGTGATTATGTGGAGGAAGGCCTGCAGGAGTTCATTGAGGAATTCTCCAGAACGGATGAGGTCATGCCGGAGGACAAGACAGTGGGGTTTGTGGTTGTTAACTCCACGAAACGGGTTCTGTCATTGTCCTTTGCTTCCATTCCAGAGGATCTCGCGCATAATCTAAAGGCAGATGCCGATTCCTTCAGGAAAATAGGCTACGATGTCCAGCTGGACATTGAATGAGAACTACCTGCGCACCTGTCCCACTTTCTTCCATAAAAGGTTAAATAAGCAGGTTGAATTACATTTGTATGTTTGATTCACCCATAGAGTGGTTGATCGTTGTGGCGGTTATACTCCTGCTTTTTGGTAGCACCAAGAAGATCCCGGAATTCGCCAGGAACCTTGGAAAAGCGACAGGCGAATTCAAGCGCGGGCAGATGGAGCTTGAGAATGAAATCAAGAAAGCCATGAATCCGGCGCCGGCAGCTGCTGATGCCAACAAAGCCATAGACTATACCGAGATAGCACGCAACCTTGGAATCGATCCTGCAAACAAGACCCACGAACAGCTCACAAAGGAAATCGCTGAGAAACTGAAGCTCAATGATCAATGACAGACGAAGAATTCCTGCCAATTATCTTTAAGAATATAGATGAGTTGCGTTTTCGCCTAGTCCGTATTCTTGAAGTGTTTGGATTCTTCTTCATATTCTTCCTGATTTTTTCCATAACCAGGGTGACACTATTTGGTGTGTCATTCCCATTCATCACGTTCGATGTTTACCATAATATTCCTGCCCAGTTCCTGAAACTTCTGGAAGCACACATAATACCCAGCGGGACCCAGCTGCTTGTATTGAAGCCGACAGACGGGGTCTCAGCAAACATATACACAGCGCTGTTCCTTTCCCTCATATTCGCCATGCCCAATATCGTATATCAGATAGGCAAGTTCATCGGCCCTGCACTTAAGAAGAGCGAGAAGGAACTCATAAGAGTCATAACTGTGCCAGCAAGCCTTCTATTTGCAGCAGGCGCATTCATGGGCCTCTGGTTCGTGGCTCCGGAACTCTTCACCATATTTCACAATTTCAATATTGGTCTTGGAGCCGAATCCACCATGGGAGTAATGAGCTTCGTATCTTTCCTTCTTCTGTATGTGGTGAGCTTTGGGGTAGCGTTTGAGATTCCAGTGTTCATGTATGGGCTTACAAGATCAGGCATGGTTCAGGCCGAAACCTGGTACAAGTACTGGAGGTACGCAATCGTTGGATCACTGATTTTCGGAATGATCTTCTCCCCTGGTGTGCTTGGGTTCACAATGATGGTGATGTCACTCCCCATGATTGCACTGTATTTTGCAGGTGCCTATTTCGCCATGAGGTACCAGAAAAAATACGGCCAGAAGGAATCAAATACTGTTACGGAAGCGCTCTAATTCGGTCATGGTCAGGCAGCTGGGTGAATAGATCCTGAAGAATAGTGAATCTATTGCCTGCCTGTACTGGCCTACGCGCTCCGCTGGCTTAAGCATGCTCACAAGCCTTGTCTCCATCTTCCTGCAGTAATTTTCTGCATCTCTGATGAAATTCCTGGAATCTAAGATTGCTGTTATCATTCCGAACGACTGAGCCTCCTGGATTCCAAATATTGCTCCTGATTTAACTGCGGCAAAGAGCCCCCCGGGATACTTGTCAGGTATTTCAGGAACAAAACCCGTGAGCGAAGGGATTCCGAACTTAATTTCTGGCATTCCGAAGTGCGATCTCCCGGTGCTGATTATAAAATCAGAACACAATGCGATCTCCAGCCCCAGGCCAAGAGCGTAGCCGTTTATGGCGGATATGACAGGCCGATCATTCCTCAGTATTATCCTTGCGATTGAAGTTCCAAGTGAATAGGCTTCCTCCAGATGCATCTTATCGGAGATCTTGGTGCAGGATGCTGAATAGCCAACAGAAAATGCCCTTTCACCACTTCCTGTGATCATTATGGGATTGCTGTTTCCTGAAAGTGCCTCGGTCAGTGCCATCAGCATATCCCTGAGTCCTTCGTTGGTGAGGCTGTTGTTCACCCCGTTTGAAATTGTGACAACATTGAGATCATCCTCCTTCTTCAAATTCACAAGTGGGACTCTCTCCAGAGACATGAATGCAAATATGCAGGACTTGATTTAAAAATTGACCTCACATGTAGCGAAATTTCTTCAGTACATTGTGAGATTATACTTCCTGTCCATAGCCTGGTAATCTTCCAGGGATGTGATTTTCAGAAGATCTGTGAGTGTTTGCATAGCCCTGGAGTAACTGTCGTCGTAAATCTCCCTTCCAAGGATCAGGCGTTTCTGCACTGGATCATACATGACCTGTTCACCGTGCTTCTTAAGGCAGTGGATGCATTCCGCTGCAGACTCCTCGTTCTCCTCAATGTGGGAAAAGCAATCGTCAAACCTTGCAGTCATAGATCATCGCACCTCTTCATGTCAAATTCCGGATACCTTACATTGTACCGATCAATGGAAAGCTGCAGCAGGTAGAACAGCGAAGGCAGATAACCATGTTCACCTGTGTGCCTTTCCAGAAGGTTTTCAAGGCCATGGATTCCTCCGCTAATGGATTTGAACTGCTCCAGTGTTATCTTGGATCTGAGGAGGCTGTCAAGAGCTTTCAGAAACTCCAGGTATTCCTGCAGTTCCGGTCTGCTTCTCCGCTTCAGGATAATTCCGAGATTCCTTATGCGCCTCTGGATCACCTTCTCCGCATCTCCGATATCTCCGTATATTATTGCACTCTTGATTATTTCCATATCGCTGTCTATGGACATTTTAATCACCCGAACAATCCGTTTGCCATGCTTATGAGGGAGGGCCACCAGATGACAACCACTGAAAGAGCCACCGTTATGAATGCAGAAGCGTATATGGGCACCCTGGTTGAAGTCGACATATCAAATGACTCTCCGGGAATGGGATCCTTCCCAAACATATACAGAATGATCCTGAAATAATAGAAAACAGAAATTGCGCTGTTCAGTATGGCGATTATGGCAAGCCACCAGAGATTTCCCTCTATGAGTGACAGGAAAAGGAGATACTTGGCAAAGAACCCTCCAGTTATTGGGACTCCTGCCAGTGCAAGGAGCATCACTGCGAAACTCACAGCAGTTGCAGGTGATTTCTTGGCCAGGCCAGAAACGTCGCTGATCATTACATTGTCTTTCTTGATCAGATTCAGTGTTATGAAAGCTCCACCCTTCATGAACACGTAAACTAGAGCATAGAACATCCCTGCCGCAACTGCCACATCAACAACTGCAGAATTTGTGTTTCCTACAAAGCCCACCACTGCAAGCACAAGTATCAGATACCCTGCCTGCGCTATGCTGGAATATGCCAGGAGCCTTTTCAGGTTGTTCTGTGAGAGGGCTGCAACGTTGCCGTATGTCATTGTCAGTATGGAAAGTATGATGAAGAGATATGAAACGTCCCTGAAATCCGAGGAGAAACCCACAAGGAAAATCTTCAGTATTACCAGAAAAGCCAGGACCTTGCTTCCAGCAGCAAGATACGCAGAGATGGAGTTCTCTGTGCCATCATAGGCATCAAGTGCCCACTGGTGCATGGGGAATATTGCCAGCTTGAAGCCGAACCCGATTATGAGGAACACAAGTGAAATGAGGAGTTCCGGCGAAGGTGAAGCTGATTTCAGTACCTGGAGATTAAATGTTCCGGTCTGGAGGAAGAAGAATGAAGCACCGAAAAGTATGAATGCAGTTGCGATTGTTCCGGTAAAGAAGTACTTGATTGTGCCCTCCAGGTTACGCCTGGATTTGCCAAAGCTTGCCAGCACATACGTTCCTATACTGACTGATTCGAATGCCACGAAAAGCGTGATTATGTTATAGCTAAACGCAGCAAATATCATGCCAACTGAAACAAAGAGCAGGGTTGCGTAGAATACTTCACTCTTTGATTTAATTGACCTTGTTGCCGGATATGAAATGAGCATTCCGGAAAGCAGCATTACTATGGCGAAGTATATGCCGAAGTCTGAGTACTGAAAAGCGCTTTGAAAGAGTGATTTTCCCACAGGTGAAAGGAAAAATACCATGATTGCGGATATTCCCAGGGCTCCGAAGGAGATCCATGAGATTATACGCTTATCGATTCTGAAGGTCCCAAGGGCAAGGATTATGAAGCCCACAAGCCCAAGGAATATCTCAGGCGTGAATGTTACAAGAGCCTGTGCTCCACTCAGTGAAATTATTGCAGCTGTCATTAGATTATTCCTCCAACATAGGATACTAGTATGCCATAGATCAGGTTTGGAACTACTCCAAGAATGAATATGGCTGCGAACGTCCCAATAAGTATGGCAAATCTTGATG
>JAMCUV010000009.1 GCA_023379345.1 Thermoplasmatota archaeon | reverse complement strand
ATGACACCACCTCTTCCAACAGCGGAAAGAAGCGATGCAAAATTACCGGCAGAAAATGCCCTGCTCCTGAAAAGAGAGAGCCTGAACATGGGCTGCCTGACCCTTCTTTCAATGAAGGGAAACGCATCAAGCAGGGCTACACTGACCACCAGTGATGCAATGACAAGCGGATTTGACCAGCCGGTTGTGTCCTTCCCATATGGAAGGAGACCGTATGTCACAGCTACAAGCAGAATGGTGATGCCTGCGCCGAATGTGACATTTCCGGCGTAGTCTATTCTCTGGCCGGTCTCCTTCATTGCGGTGTCCTTGAGCTTAGCCATGCTCCATACTGTCCCGAACAACCCAACTGGAACGCTTACAAGGAATATGTACCTCCAGTTGATGACGGAGAGCACTCCGCCAAGTATCAGCCCAATGAACGATCCACCCAGCGCAGCCACCTGATTGATACCAAGTGCCCTTCCCCTCTCATTGACAGGAAATGCATCCGTGATTATTGCGGAGCTGTTCGAAAACAGGAAAGCCGCACCGACTCCCTGCACTATCCTCATTGCAACAAGATACTGGGCTGCCGACACGCCGGTACCTGGCGTAAGGTAGAGCAGAACCGAACCGGCCGTGAATATTGCAAAACCAAAATTGAATAACCTGACCCTGCCGAAAATATCTGAGAGTCTTCCAAATGTCACCAGAAGAACTGCTGTGACAATGTTGAATCCCATGAGGATCCACAGCAGATAAATGAAAGACCCCGAGGCAAATGGGCTCAGATGTATTCCCTTGAATATTGCAGGTAATGATATGAGGGTGATGGTGCCGTTAATGGTGGCCATCAGGACACCCATTGTGGTGTTGGAAAGCGCAACCCACTTATATTTTACCATATTCCGTGAAATTACCTTCAGATATAAATCCTTTACCTATAAACTATACAGACATAATTCAATGACAGACCATAAATTCTTTCTATTTCATCACATAATATCTGGCAAAATTGATCACGTTAAGCCTCTCTCAGAACAGTTTGGCACGTGAAATGTCCAGAAATTCGATCCCGAGGCGCCTTGCCATTTCCCCATCCACATCATCCCTATCGCCCACCATCACTGAATGCTCCAGATCTATTGGAAAATCCTGCATTGCTTTTTCTATGAGCCCTGTCTCCGGCTTCCTGCATTTGCATCCCTCATCTGGCCTGTGAGGGCAGTAGTAAATGGCATCTATTCTAACACCCATGTGTGCCAGGCGCTTTATGAGGGCTGTGTTGAATCTCCCCAGATCATCTTCAGTGAAATAACCTCGATTCACGCCGGACTGGTTGGTTATAATGATAACAAGGAAACCTCTCTGCTGATAGTGTTTCATGACACGGACGGCATTTCTGAAAACGTGCAGCTGCGGCGGATCGTGGCAGTAAGGACAGTCCCTGTTGATTGTACCATCACGATCTATGAACAGGGCAGGCCTCAGGAAACCTGCTTCCATCAGTGGGAAACCCCTATGCGATCCAGTTTGTGCTTCACCGTGTTTTCCTTATCCGTCCTGTGGTCTATCTTTATTATGGTTTCCACCCGTTTGAACCCATTTCTGAGTATCTCGCTTTCAGCGCTCTTTATGGCATTGAATATCTCATCCAGGGTGGCTGCTTCCAGGACTGTTGCCATGCTGTTTGGATAGCAGTGTACTCCTGACTTTTCCATGATCTCTACGGCCCTGCGGATGGTATCCCCGGCTGATTCTCCTTTCCCTACCGGATAGAATGTAACATCTGCAATTATCATGAACATAGAATTGCTTTTCCGGATAAAGCCTCTTTGATTCTATCTTCTCTCCCTTTCACATCTATCACAATATTTCCTGCCTTTCTCCACTGAAACGCCACAGGATCTGCAGATGTACCATGAGCGTTTTCGCCGCATTGAAATGCCTGTTACCATGATCCCAACCGCTGTTGCAAGGAAGGCGTAGAAAACAATCTGCCTGGCCGCATTGGACAGAAAAGTGATGAGCGAGTAACTGTGGAAGAATGCTAACCTGACTGTGGTATTGGAATCAGTTATGTTAACTATGCCGGACGAATTCCTGACTGCCATGCCGGCAGGCGCATTAACCTGATAATTATAGACCCCTGGCTCCAGGCTCACGTTCAGCATTGAATCCGTGGTTGAATAGTTCCTGCCTGCAAGAAGTACTGACCATTGACGACCGGGCAGTGCAATATCCTCAACGAATGTGACAGTCTCTTTTATTTCGGAAAAGCTGATAACAATGAATTCAGTACGGTTAGCTTCGTAGGATATGGCTACATTGCTGGTTCGGTACCCGGCTGGCGGTATTATGGTGGGTGTGAGGTTTGCCGAACTGTTGAAATTCAGTGACGAGGAATTTGAAATGAAATATCTTTCGCCATATTCCAGTATCCATATGGTACCAGGTTCATATCCATTAACTGACACCTGTATCCGGATGGAACTGTTAGCCGGGTACTCAACATCTATGGAAGAGGATTCAACTGACAAACCGGAAATTGCATACATTTGATCCGACAAAAATTCTCCTCTGATCTGCACTGGATTCTGACCGTTGCCCATATGATATTTCAGGGAAATGTTCTGGGACTCCAGACCGAAAATTGGTACCTGCCACACATTATTTATGATACCGTTTTCATCCACTGCAAGAATCTCCAAGGTTCCATTAAGTGACTGCCCCTGTCCGGCATAAGCACTGTATGTCATATTGACCGTCAGGTTCCCACTGTACAGCATAGCCCTGCTAATCTTCAAGGTGACAACAGGGGCAGGAACGCTTAGATTTATGGTGGCTGCACCATAAGGAAGTTCAGGAAAGGGTTCAAACGATATTGTGGTGTCATTCGTTCCCCAGTTCAGTTCATATCCCCCAGTGTACAGATATGAAGAGTTTACCTGTATTCCAGAGATGGCAATGAATGTGTTGCTGGATAGAGATCTGTACTGCGTTACATTTACGCCCCTGTTATCCAGCATGGAATAAGGAAGAGGAGTCACCGGTGATATGGAGTACCTGAAATTATTCACCATGGCCCCATGATTCTCCGGTATAACCCTGGCCAACCTGTACATGTAAACGGTGGAGTTGTTCAGCTGGAAAGGTGATGCATTATAATCATTATGGCCGGAGACTGATGAATCAGTCCAGATTATGGTGGAATTTGTTGCAAGGATATGGTTTGCAATGAAGTCGGGAATACCAAGACCAACAGTGTTGCTCCTGAAATTCAGAGCAAGTGAGGAGTTCATGATTTGGGCTGTGCTGCTGTAAAGCATCAGGTCATATGCATTGTATCCCTTTGCATGAACCGTGTCATTGGATTCCAGCGTCAGTGTTACATTGGTTATTCCAATAGGATAAGGTGAGTTTTCCTGCAGAACAAGGCTGAAATTAGAACTGCTGGCGAACCACTGGGCTGTATGAACAAACATGCTTCCGTAAATGGTCTCCGACAATTCTGAAGCGTTTTCAGTATCATATGGCAGCAAATATTTCTGCACAACGTTCCCGTCAACCTCCAGTAACAGATCATCACTGGATTCGTTGCCTGCGCCCGTATACGAAACATCCAGATGAATGCCGTTCATCAGAACATTCCCGGGATAGAAGCTTACAGGGTTCTTCATGGGAACAGTTCCATTGGACGCAAACTTCTGGAAGCTGGCCTGATTCACGAACAGACGGGCAGCAGGAAATTCATACGAATCATGCTGATGGACCAGCCCGGAAAGAGAACTGTTCATGATGCTTACAGTTGAATAGGAAAAATTCTCTCCCAGATATTTAGAAGCCAGAGGGTCTGAATTGTTAACAGAGAGGTATTCAATGGTAGAATTATCAATTTCAATGTTCGATCTGTTTGCATCCAGCATACCGGGAAAATCTAAAGTTGAATTGTCAATCAGCAATGACGAACCGGCGTGAAGGATTATATTGATTGCGTCCACAGTATTGTAGGTGGCATTGAGTATACCTAGGGTTGAATTTATTAGTTCAAATTTGCCGTAAACGCTTATGTTTATGGATGGCAATGATAGGGACTCAGCTAACACGCCATAACCATTGAATGCATATGTGCTGTTAGCAGGCACCGACAGGTTTGAACCCAGATAGTAAACTGTGCGGGTTGGCTCCATACCTGTGGTATGTGCCGCCATGTAATTCATGTTGTATATTACAGGAAAAGGGCTTGCCTTATCTGTATTCAGCAAGCTGCCGGAATGAATCGGTATGACTGAAATGATAAGTATGATCACTACAGCAAGATGTGCGGCACTGTGCTTAAAAATGGCCATGTGTCGCTCCAGAAGGATGTAGCGGATAAATAATTAATGACTGAAAAAACGCCACAGTGCATATATTGTCATTAAGGAGTGTTGACAGTTTTTTGAGCATGGAGGCCACTGATCCTGCTATGTGGTCGAACTGCAAGCGTGAAATCATCCAGACAATAATAGCACCGAAACCTGCTCACCGGCAACCCGTATTTCCATCAGGACAGACCATTTAAAGAAGCAGTAAACCCGGTGATACCATCAGATGTAATGTCAGAGGCACTGTCATGGAAAGAACACCAGGAAAACTTCTGCAATTCATAAGGGAAAAAAGATCAAGTTCACCGTTCCTTGATTCCAGTTAACCCTGGTATTATGAAGAGAAGCCAAGTGACCGGAGAAGAATGTTATCCTAATCCACGGGATTCCAGTTATCTCCTGTGCTTCATGAGGAGGAACAATTCCTTTTGATTAAACCTTGATCTCTGCAGAAAGTGTGTTGCATAATTCCCCTGTATAATAAAATACAGGGGAGTGATTGGTTTGTATGACACCAAAGCCAATCACTGCTACAGGCAATAGAAGCAAAAGAAGATATTGGATCGGTTCGGACAGAAGGTATGACAGGTACAACAGATCTCTTGTGAATAGAATTGAGGATCTAATGGACCCATCATTTCTCATGAACTGGAGGAATCTCCTTGCAGATAACAACAGAGGAAAGAGAGGCCATCCCTACAGGACACCAAATGCATTCATAACATTCCTTGCAAAACTCAGGGCAATGTACAGCATTCCCTTCAGGTCACTGGAGGGAATTGCCAGGATATTTGCAAGGATCACCGGAATAACAGCTGTCTCCTACACAAGCATATTCCGAAGAATAAGAAAGATTGTGCCTTCAATTCCCAATTCTCAGGGAAAGCCTGTGGACTGTGCAATAGATTCCACAGGCTTCAAGATCACCATCAGGGGTGATTATCTTGGATCAAAATGGAAAAAACCAAGGAAGGGACGGTCAAAGCTTCATGCAGTCATATCCATAAATGATGTGTCAGCCATGTCCTTTTCCATCACTGATGATCATGTGCATGATGCAAAGGCAGGAAAGGAACTGCTGAGGTCTGTAAGGGACAGAATCAGAAGGATATTCGCAGACAAGGGTTATGATTCAAAGTCAATATACAACTCATTCGGGGAGAATACAGTAATACCGCCAAGGAAGAATGCATCCACAAGGAGCAGGGGATCACCTTCAAGAGCGAAAATAGTCAGGAAGATCTGGAGGACATCGGAAAAAGAATGGAAGGAATCCGTTGATTATGGAAAAAGATGGCATGTTGAGATATATTTCTCAGGACTCAAGAGGACAATGGGTGAGGTAATCAAGGCCAACAGGCCTGATTACATAGTTCAGGAGATTGCACTGAAGGTGCAGTATTACAACGTTCTAAGAGAGATGACATATGCCTATTGAATTGTGCAACACCTATGTTAAGAGGGATACCGTTTTATAGGCATCAATGGATTGATGCCTCTTTAAGCTTTCTTAATCAACTCAGGGCCTCCTCCTTTCTGTGTGATTGAAATATCCGATCATACACCTATCCGCCGCTCTCCGGCACTATGGATAATCCGACCATTTCCCAACAGATTCCCTCAATCACACTAACGATGCCTTCCATCCGTTGCACAAAGCGAGGCCTCTCTATTGAGCGTTATTCCTTGAGTAATATGGCCTGTTCTCCTTAAGGATCCAGTAAATTGCCTTGAGTAGCTTGTTTGAAGCTGCTATTATGGCTTTGCTCTTCCCCTTTTTCTTTGCAAGGTGCTTGTAGAATGATGTTATGGTCGAGCCGGGATCATTGATCATGTGGGAATGCAGTGCCTCAACCATGATCCACCTGAGATACCTTGAACCCTCATATGTGATCCTTCCATGGTGTATTATATCGGATGACTGCCTCACTGAAGGAACCATGCCTGCGTATGATATGAGCTTCCCTGAGTCGCTGAATCTTCCAATGTCGCCAATCTCCGAATAAATGACAAGCGCTGAGAGCAGACCGATGCCCGGGATTGTCTGGAGATTGATCACACCAGGAATGGACCTGTACCTTTCCAGGAGTGAATCGGTCTTCCTGATCTCTGTCTCCAGGGAATCCATGACGGCCAGATATGATAGAATCCTGTTATTGTTGAGATTCCTGAGGAATACCTTTCCCTTCCAGGTGAAGGGATTCACTTCGTAATCAACATGCATCCTGAGGAGTTCGAAATGAATGCGGTTCTTCATCCTGGTGAGATCTCTCTTCAGCTGTATTCTTGTCCTTACGGTCCTCCTCATCTCCCTGATGTCACCTGACGGAACATATGATTCCGGAATCCAGTCATTCTTCAGGAGCTTTGCAAGGACCTCTGAATCCACATCGTCGTTCTTCATCCTGGATTCTGCGATCAGGCGTATCTTCAATGGATTCGCAAGCTTAACCGCAAATCCATGGGATTCAATGAAATCATACAGCGGTTCATAGAATCCTGTGGATTCCATTACGAATTTATCTCCCTCATGGAACTGGGAGATATATTCATTCAGCCTGTCAAAACTGTTTTCAAAGCTGTCCTTTCTCACTACCTTTCCATCCGCATCCAGAGTGGTGCATACAATTATTTTTGAGTGTATATCCATTCCCGTATACGTGGGATCATCACCTCATCAAACGGTGATCCCACAATAACAACGGATGGATGTTAATTTTCCCTTTACCGGGCTCTTAAGCATACCATCACACTTCTCTGCAGATAAAATTATATGAATTCCAACTATCCTCATCTTACGAATAAACTGCTGAATAGGTGATCATAAGATTAAATCGCTGCCAGCAGGAACTCAAGGGTGTGGAATTATGAAAATCCGTTTCATGATAGGGGGGATTGTTTTGGCAGCGATTGGCG
>JAMCUV010000008.1 GCA_023379345.1 Thermoplasmatota archaeon | reverse complement strand
TCCTGCCCCATGAGGGATCGTTCCAGGCCTGCTGCACATCAATCATTATGAGAGCCGAATTTCCCGGTATAGAATATTCCATGTGCATGGGGATTGCTGGCTGAGATATACATTTTCACTGTAGGTTTTAAATGTAAAATTTCCATAAATTGTCGCCGAGGTCACCGTAATGCACTTATGGTCTGATCATTCCAAAGGACATGGTTCATCAGTAATTCCATTACGACAGAAAAAGTTGGGAAGAAAAATTGGGGGGTTCTGTTTGGCGTATGATATCCAACAGTGAAATAATCATAATTCAAAATTCGTGAGAAAATGTGCCGGACAGATTTCATTGGAAACAGCAAATCTCAGTGATTTCATGCCCCTGAGGAATCACTATTCAAATGCTATTACCTGCAGATGATGAATTTACTATACAGGAAGAATCTCATATCTCAGGAAAAAAGGAGGTTAATCAGGAATACCGTTAAGGAGCAGTCTCAGGGCTGTTTCAGTCATAACATTCACACCAAGCAAAAGAGCTGATTCATCTATTCTGTATCTGGGACTGTGTTGTGAAGCGGTTATCCTCTTTTCCACGTTACCAACACCAAGCCTGAAAAAAGCGCCCGGGGCAACCTCAAGGAACCTTGAAAAATCCTCTCCTCCCATTGTGGGCGGTGGGTATACCACATGATCCTTCCCAGCGAGTTGTACTGCAACCTGATTCACAACCTCAGCAACTCTGCGGTCATTGAGCAATGCCGGATATCCTTCCTCATAATTGAAACTAAACTGGGCTCCATGTAAATTGCAGAGCGAAGCAAGCATATCCCGGAGCCCATCCCTTATCTTATCCCGTATCTCCTTGCTGTATGTTCTCACAGTACCGCTTATTTCCGATTTTGACGCTATTATGTTGAATCTGTCACCGGCTTTTATGGTGCCAAATGTGAGTACCGCCGGCTGGGTTTGATCAGTCATCCTTGAAATGAGTGCCTGGGCTGAAACTATGAACAGTGAAGTAACGTAGACCACATCTGATGTCTCATGGGGTCTCGATCCATGGCCACCTGGACCAGTTATTGTGATGAAAAATTCATCTGATATGGCAGCTCCATAGTCGAAGTTAATGCCTATGGTCCCGGCTGGGAGAGTTGAAATAACATGCTGGCCTAGCACAAAGTCAACATTCTCCATAACTCCTTCTCTTATCATCTCTATTGCTCCACCGGGAGGTGATTCTTCTGCAGGCTGGAACATGAGCCTCACCCGGCCGGGAAATGAGGGATCAGCTGAAAGTTTCCTGGCGACACCCAGCAGCATAGCTATATGCGCATCGTGTCCGCAGGCATGCATCACTCCTTTGTTTTTCGAGGAAAACTTGTCTCCTGACATTTCCTCAAGGGGGAGTGCATCTATGTCGGCCCTTAGGGCTACAGTCATGCCCTTATTTTTGCCCTGAATGTCGCAGTACAATCCAGTCCCAGCAATCGATATAGGCATGAGTCCCATCTCGCCCAGCTCTATTGCTATCATTTTTGATGTCTGGAATTCCTTGAAGCTGAGTTCCGCATTTTGATGAAACTCCCTGCGGAGTGAAATCACGTAATCCTTCAACTCACCCTCTTCAACGGCCTTGACCAGAATTACTCACCCTCCCCAAGTGCCTCGGAATCATGGCTGGCAACCATGCGCTTCACGTTTGGTGTGACACCCACAAGAACGAGGCTTGCAAAAAGCGGGATCAGTATGACGTAAATCCCTGCCAGATGGTACCCTACAGCGTTCACTGCAATACCCATCAGGGGCGATCCTATGATTGTGCCTATGTTGAAAATCAAGAACATAAATCCCACTGCGGAGCCCCTCCATGCATCTTCAACAGAATCCTGTGCGAACGCGTTGACATTTCCATACATGCCATAACCTGCACCAAAAAGTATTGTTCCCAGGGCAGCAACAGCGAAAATTGGCGAGTGGATAAATAGTACTACGGAAGCCACAGCCATTACAACGCTTGCTGCCAGAATAACCATCTTCCTGTTGAAGGCATCACCCAGCACACCTGCCGGCAAGGTTGCAATTAGAAGGGCAAGTCCGAAGAATGAGAAGACAAAGGATGCGTTTCCCTCACTGAAACCATATGCCGAGAGATAGGCGGTGAAGTAGCTCTGGAAAGCAAAGAAGGCTATTCCGAAAAAGAAGAATGAGAAAGATATCACGATGAGTGATGGATTGAGAACCTCCAGAATTCCTTTTTTCGGTCTCTGGTATAGCTTGTATTTCGATGGAACCAGTGCAATGACGACACCTATGAGTGCAGCTCCGCTGATTCCAGCTATGATAAACGGAATATCAAATGTCGTAGCCGTGGAATATGCTGCATAGATGTAAGGGGCAACGAAGAGCCCGAGGCCAAAAGCTATCCCCTCTGAGGCTATGACCGTTTGCCGTCTCTCTGGTCTTATGTCCCCAAGGAATGCTATTATTTCCGGCTGGATCATTCCAGTGCCGAATCCTACCAGGAATCGATAAATCACAAGCTCATACTGGTTTGAGACAAATCCAGTCAGGGCTGAGAAGAGTGAAATTATGGTAAGTGAGATTATTATGCCGTTCCTGGTGGTAATCTTGTCGAATATGTATCCACCTATAACACTGAAGATTGCTATTCCGGCGGCGAAACCTGAACCAGCAATCCCCAGGAGGAATTGGTTCACCTTTATGGTCTTCAGGATGAATGTTCCCCCGAAGAAGAAGAGGTTCGCGTCAAACCCGACTAAAAACATTCCAAGGGCAATTGGGATGACCACCTTAAGCAGCCCTCCAACTGTATTGGCCTCCTTTATGACAGTCTGTTCCGTGTTCACACGACCCACACAAAGTCAGATGATATAAATGTTTAGTTCTTCTATGAAAAAAGTTCCTTAGGCGGATCTTTCATCCTTTTCTCCCTTATATATCTGATGGCCTCCTCAACATCCTTCACCTTTGAGGGATTCTTTGCCCTTTCCTTCATGGATTTCATCTTCCTCTCAGTTAGTGTATCTATCTGGTCAACGAAATCCTCGCCCTTCTTCAACATTGTGTATATGGTCTCAAGCAGTATCCTTGCAATTGCAACAATTGCCCTGTTTCTTCCAAGCCTTCTCACCAGGCTGAGATACTTCTTCCTCATCCGTTCGCTGTACTTGATGACAATATGTGCTGCATTCACAAGGATGAACCTGAGCATGGAGGGTCCATGCTTTGATATGTGACCCTTTATGTCACGATTCCCGGACTGATCCTGCCTTGGCACCAATCCGGCATATGCTGCCAGCTTCTCCTTTGTTGCAAACCGGGATATGTCATCGATTTCCGCCATTATTGCGGATGATGAATACACATTTATTCCGGGTATTGTCATTATGCGCGTGATAGCAGCATTGCCCATGGCCATGGCGGAAAGGCGATCCTCCACCGATGCTGCATGATTCCTCAGGACGGATATCCTCTCAAGCATTGAAGACAGAATCAGCCTGTCTGCATCGGACAGCTCCGATGAGGCAGCATGAATCTGTGCAATGCCCTTCCTGCCGAATATGTCAGTGGCATCTATTGCCACGCCGTATGAAGACAGCAATGCATGAATGCGGTTCTTGATCATGGTGATATGGTTGCCAATGGATCTGCGGTACCTTGTCAGGGACCTGAGATCATCGGAACTCCTGGATGGAAGATGCACCTCAGGGAGTTCCTCTAACCTCAGAAGCTTTGCTAATTTGTAGGAATCCTCTCTGTCGTTCTTCTTCGCAGTCCTGAATATGAGTGCCAGCGTGGACGGATCTGCCATATGTGTGTGGAATCCCATGTCCCTGAGCTTCCTTGCAACATACTTCCCAGTTGTGGATACCTCCAGGGCAATCTCAGTATCCGCAACAGCATATCTTGCCCTGAACCCCTCCCATGATGATGCACTGTTGCCCATATCATACTGTTCATTCACATTCCCTTCATTATCCATTTCCGTAACAAATACGGTACGTTTATGTACATCAAGTCCTATATATATCCAGACCACCTCCAGTGGTTTGTGTGGGAGCATGAGTCGGAGTAATCTCGACAGCCTTCTATTCACCCTTGTTTCAGGGTATTATGCCGAGGCGAAGGGCAGCAAATCTAGGTTGCGACCTCGCAGGTCAAGTCTAAACTCTGCTGCCTCTCCGGCTCTCACGCTAACATCGTCATGATAGCGTGTTCCTAAGAACTTTTTTCATTGACATCTGGAACAGTCGCAGGCAATCATTTGATGTGCCAATCCAATAAGGGATTGATGGTTTCCAGGCAAAGGAGTTCCTGATAATTTGGCAGTATTCTTAGTTTTCAGGCAATCACTTCGGTAATAATTTTAGCGTGGTCATGATAACCATTTCATGGACAGAAAGGAACTCCTGACCTCTCCGGTCAGGGACCTCAGGATAAACGCGAAAACAACATTGGCGGAATTAATGGACCAGTTTGGGGAATCAGGCGGATTCACATCGGCAAAGCTGCACACTGCCATGACAATTCTCAGGAAGATGTTCAGTGAACAGAATACCACATTCCTTTCATTTCCAGCGGACATAATTTCCACAGGCACAAGGGGAGTAATCAACGATCTGGTCAGGAAAGGTTTCATTGATGTGATCATCACAACAAATGGGACTCTTGATCATGACATAGCAAGAACATACATGAAGTACTACAGCGGAACATTCGATTACAGCGACAGGGAGCTCAGGAATCTTGGGATAAACAGGCTGGGCAATGTTTTCGTGCCGGATGAGAGCTACGGCGAGATAATCGAGGCCCAGGTCCAGCCCTTCCTGGAGAAGGCTTACTCCACAAAGAAGGAATGGGGAGGCGCCGAGATTATCAGGGAATTCGGCCTGAAAATGAACAATCCCGATTCAATATTGTACAATGCCGCAAAGAACAATGTACCGGTGTATGTGCCCGGCATGACAGACGGCTCATTCGGGTCACAGCTGTGGTCGTTCTATGAGCAGCATCATGACTTCAGGATAAATCTCCTGCAGGACGAGCATGAACTTTCAGACATAGTCTTCGAGGCGAAGAAGACTGGGGCTCTGATGCTGGGAGGAGGAATTTCAAAGCACCACACAATATGGTGGAACCAGTTCCGGGATGGCCTGGATTATGCCGTATATGTGACCACTGCACAGGAATACGACGGATCCCTATCCGGCGCGAAACTTGAGGAGGCAATCTCATGGAAGAAAGTGAGGGAGGACGCCGAATTTGTCAACGTATATGGGGACATCACGGCTCTCCTGCCCCTGCTGGTGGGACCGCTGCTTTAGTTTACATTGAATTGGTCTTGCAAGATTCCGAGGAAATCCTTCCCGGCATCAGATATACTTCAGCCATTCCATGACGGGGTCATCCTCTCCCTCAAGGTCGGTTGTGGTTTCTCCGAAGGCGCTGCGCGTGGTGAACCTGTAGAAGTAGATCACTCCGCCCCTTTCTCGCCCGTACATAATATGCTCCACGGACTGGCCTTCCGGAAGGTGTCCCATTGCCTCCGGGAATTCAGGAGAAAAGTGCAGCTCAAAATTATCGCCCTGCCCTTCTATCCAGTATGAGTTATTTCCGCTGACGTAGTCCCTGAGTTTCTTTGCATCTATTGAAGGGCCCATGGGGCATCAGTTTATCTGGCTATATAGGTTTTTTACTCCGGTATGCATGCAAGTTCATGTATTACATAACAGAAGAGGACGTCAGGAAGAACCTTGGAATGAAGGAGACCATAGATGCCATGGAGACCGCATTCACTGAATACGGGAATGGAAAGGCAGCCACCAGCCCCAGGGACAGGCTCATCATTGGCGGCGTTGTGTACAACACCATGCCAGGTGTCATCGAGAAGTATCATCTGGCAGGCCTGAAGACATATATAGCTTCAAAGAACGGGGCAAGGTTTGTCGTGGCGGTGTTTGACACTCGTTCCATGGATCTGGTTGCGGTCATTGAAGCCAACCGCCTGGGACAGGTGCGGACAGGGGCACTTCCTGCCATGGTTACGTCCAGGATAGTGAAGGACAGGAATCCAGACATATGCATAGTCGGGTCAGGATTCCAGGCTGAAACCCAGCTGGAGGCACTTCTTGCCATATACGACCCGGAAAATGTTTACGTATACTCAAGGACCTTCGGCAATGCAAGTTCATTCGCGGAAAGAATGTCCCGCATCCATGGGATACAGGTCAAGCCCGTTAAAAGCGTGGCCGAAGGAACCAGGAAAGCAAGGATAGTAAATACTATAACTGATTCCAACGAGGCCATTTTCTCCAGGAAGGACCTTGGCCAGGATTATCATGTCAACCTTTGCGGCGGCAACCTGCCCAACAGGAGGGAGGCAGCTGAGGATGTGCTCACAGGATCTGAGGTCATAATTGCAGAAAACCTTGACCAGGCCCTGAAGGAATCCGGCGAGATCATAGGCTTCCATGAGAACCATCCTGAGAGGCAGATAACGGAGCTGAAGGACTTCATCACCGCAGGGAAGGGGGATTTCAGCAGGTCGGTATTCAAGTCTATGGGCATAGGCCTGGAAGATGTGGCTGCAGCCTACGTTGTGCTGAAGAACATGTCCCTCATTGACTGAATGTATGCCATGATCATGAGCTGCTCATGAGGTCGGTGAGGGCAGCTTTCAGATCCGTGTACCTAAATTTGTATCCGAGTTCCAAGGCCCTTCGGGGAACCACTTTCTTCCCCTTGGCCAGCACGCTGGACACCTCCCCCATCATGAGCCTGATGACAGTTATGGGAATCCTAACCCTGGATCCCTTGTGCATGACTTCGCCCAGGGTAGCCGCAAACTCATTCATGGTGGGCACCTGCGGATCGGAGGCGTTCAGGGGACCGGACACATTGTCATTTTCAAGCGCAAACAGGACAAGCCCGACCTCGTCGTCTGCATGTATCCATGGAAACCACTGGTTTCCCGGGCTTATGGGACCACCTATGCCCTTCCTGAAAACAGATGCAAGCTGTGGCAGGGCACCCCCCTTCATGGTGAGCACAACGCTTGTCCGTATGAGAACAACCCTCACGCCCATTTGGGCTGCTGCCATGGCCTCCTTTTCCCATGCCGATACCAGGTCACCCCAGAAATCCCTGCCTGGCGGTGAACTTTCATCCACTTCACTGTCGTCAAAGCTGTCATAACCGTAAATGCCTGAGGCTGATCCGTTTATGAGTACAGCAGGTTTTTCTACGCACTTGCTTATGGCGTCCACAATCTGCTTTGTGGCTTCCACCCTGGAATCCCAGATTTCCCTCTTGTAATTCCCCTTCCATTTCTGGAAGATGGGGGCGCCGGAAAAATTCATTACAACTGCAGATCCCTCAAGATTCTGCTTCCAGTCATCCCTGGTATAATCCCACCTGATGTGTTCCGTGATTTCAGGAAACATCCTGCGGCTCTTCTCCACATCCCTGGCAAAGATCTTGATGGTGTATCCGTCTTCAACAAGTGACTTGATGACACTGCTTCCTATGAGGCCTGTTGCACCGAAAACTGAAACTGTACTTGTTTTCCCTTCCATGATGGTAAATTGTTCATAGAGATTTAAGTTCTCATAAAGAAAATGTTCAAATTTTCACAACTGGAGATGAAGTGGTTATTATCCCAGGATTTCCTTTGCGGCCTTTATGGGAACAATGCAGATTATCTTCATGTCCTCCGTTGCTGTCATGCCGTGCCTCAGGTTGGGCGGGATGAATATGAAGTCCCCCTCAGATGCTGTCTTCTCTGCGTCTCCAAGGGTAACTTTGCACTTTCCGGAGACAACGAAAATTTCATGCTCATAGTCATGGGAATGGTATGGCGTGCTTTTGCCCTTCCCCACCGTGATGAGCCGCATGGAAAAAGTCGGAGCGCCATCCCTGTGGGTTATGAGCCAGCGGATAGCCGCACCTCCCGGCATTGGAATCTCCTCAACCTGCGAAAAATTCTTCACGAATCCCTCTTCCGATTTCTGCATGCCTGTGTTATGATCTGACTGAATATAAGCATTGACAAATATCACAGTAATTATGACCAATTTCCATAACATCTGCGGTAGAACACCTTTCCAGCATGATTGCTGTGATGATTGCAGCCCGGATTGAACACTGGGCGTATGTTGTTGATGTAAAAATTAGAAGCAAAAAATAGGGTTGGGTATCCGGCCTATGGTTCGTGCACAGCAGAAATGAGATATTCCGGATTTATTGGGGTCTCGGTTATGCGAAGGCCGGTGGCCACTTCTATTGCCCTTGAAAGAGCCACGGGTGTGCCTATGGTTGGGGCTTCTCCAAGACCCTTTGCCTTTGAAGGCAGCGTGGATTCGCTCTTGTGCAGGATGAGCTTGTAGCGCGGGACCATTGTCGCCTTCACCACCCCTGCATCGGCGATCGATGAGGTTATCATCTGCCCGTTGTCGTCGAACATGAGCCCCTCGTAAAGCGTCTGCCCTATGCCTTCTGCGCATCCCCCGGCATTCTGTCCAATGGCATTGTCCATATTGAGGACCTTTCCAAGGTCATAGTATGAGATGCATTCATCAACCTTGACCCTGCCATACCTGTCTGTGCTCACCGTCATCAGGTTCGCGCCAAGGCTGTTGTAAGGCTTGTCATAGTGGAAATACTCATATGAATCCCATTTCCCTTCAAGGAGCTTCGCAGAAGAATATTTCCCGTACTTCTTTTCCACCATCTCCCTGAGCTTGCGTGCTGCCTCCACAAGTGCGGATCCACCCATCATTGCAGATCTGCTTCCCCATGCGCCAACACCCTCCTTCAGCTGGTCAGTGTCGCCTTTCTGCCATTCCACTATTTCAGGATCAACGCCAAGCTCGTCGGCAAGGA
>JAMCUV010000007.1 GCA_023379345.1 Thermoplasmatota archaeon | reverse complement strand
GCTGTTACTTCTCCCGGTCACGTACCTCGGCAATGGCCGTGTTGTTTCTTATCCTTTTAATCAGAACCTTTACGGTCTCGCCCTTCTTCACTCCGGGCACAAATATATTGAAGCCCCTGTAAAATGCTCTGCCTTCCCCTGAGCTTCCCACCTTGGTGATCTCCACAGTGTATTCCTTTCCTTCCTCTATGGTTGTTTCATCATCCCTTGCATCACTGACAACCCTTATGGGATGTTGGGCTCCGCAGGCCTTGCATGCCAGCACATAGGTTCTCCCTATCTTCTGTATCTCTGTATCAGGTGAGTGGCATTCATAGCAGAACAGGTACGAATCCATATACTGCTTTATCTTTGAAGAAATCTGGTCGGCCGAGATCTTCCTGTTTATTATGAGCCTTTTTCCAGATATGGTGACGCCAATCCCGAATTCGGTCATCAGGAATTTTGCAATGTGCTTGGGATCGCGGTTCATCATGTCGGCAATGTCAATGAAGTTCCTGATAATTGTTGCCTTCCCCTCCTGTATAACATCGGGATCTGGAATCTGGAGCCTCTGCTGGTTCATGTTTGATTTTGAAAGCACATTTTCGGCTTTCTTCAGCAATTTTTCATAATCCTGATTATCCATGGTATGGTCATTATTACGGCATTAATAACCTTAGATCATGGCATTAGCATGAGAAGGGAAGCAAAATCCAGAAATTCATATCTGAGATATCACAGTGATAATGACGCTTTTTACAGTGCCAGCCAGGAAATTTTGCAGTTTTCATGGCAATAATATGTAGTATAAATAATAAAAATGTACAAGGTATTGACCAGTATAAATCATCAAATAAAGCATAGTTATCATGTAATTTGATTTATGCTGGAAAATAGCCAATTTTAATTACATTCGAATAACACATATGTCATGACATCTCGCGAAAAATGTATGTACACAGAAAAAAATTTAAATACATATAACGTTATAATCTTGGGAACAGAATTGACTCTTGACAACAAGGATACCAAGCTGACCATCCGCATTGCGGACGAAGACCTACGGGAAATAGACGAATTCCTGGCCAGTAACCAAAGGTTCGGGAGTCGATCCGAATTCATTAGACACTCAGTTCTGGATTATATTTCCAGAACTCGCGTTGGCATAATAGATCAATCAGAACCGGGACTCAAACTCAGCAAGAACATGGACACCATCATAACATCCGCAGTTCAGAAAGGCTTTTTCAAGACAAAGGAAGAAGTCATAGAAATGCTGCTGGAAAGAGCAATGAAAAACAATGCACTGCATGAAATACTTTCCGAGAAACTTCAGAGTTACAGTTCAGTTGTAGAAGACCTGGAGAAATTCGATTCTCTTCAGGATAAATTGGGAATAAACACTGCTAAGAAAAGGATATAGGAATGGTGCATAAATGGAAACAATAAGTGTTCAGAACATAGAAGGCGTTGTCAAAGGTCTCATAAGGAAATACTATTCCGAGAGGATGGATAACGTTGTTATAGCATTTGGAACTGCAGGAGACAAAGTTCTGAGAAACATAAGGCCACTTCAGATACGGCGGACGGTCTACCGATCTGTCCAGTTGAAGAAGGAAAGGGCAGTTTCACCAACAGTGCAGGCCCAGGATGCCGAGATAATACTGGCAGAGCCTGACCCAGTTAAGGTTTCCATCATATCAAGGGAAGAGTACGAGTACAGAAAGAGCATTGATCAGTTTGACTGCTGGCAGGACCCCCTGGAAGCAGCCACTGTGACCACCACATTCATTGAAGGCTCAGGCGATGCTGAGGCCACGGCAAGGGAACTCCTCTGTGAAGTCGAGAAATCCAATTCGTACATACTCGTAAGCGGATTTGGCGGTGACTTTGCGCAGGATCTTCACATAGCATTTTCACTGCTTCTCAAGGAAAGAAACATACCTCACCTGAATGTCATAATAAAGCCATCCAGGGAAGACTTAAAACGAAGGAAAACTGCAGAAAGCGGAATCAAGAAGCTTGAAGCCGCCTGTGGGAAGCCAAGGATTTACGACAACGAGAGACTCATAGAGAAAAACAAGGAATATGCCAGGGAGAAGGATGGCGTAATAAGAAAAATAAATGTCAGGATTGCCAGGGACGTGGAGGTTTATTCCACGAGGCTCTCCAACGCATCTGAACTTTTAAAATACCAGCTGTCAGCCTAAACCAGGCTGGCAGTGATCTCCCTTTCATTCATGGTTCTTTCACAGAAATTGCACCTGATGAGAAGAGGCTTCTTGCTTATGAGGCTGAATTCCCCCTGCACAGGCTCTTTCATGTTTGTAATGCAATTGGCATTGGAGCATCTTACGATTCCAACAATTCTCTGGGGCAGTTCCACAGGGAATTTCTCTATGATCTCATAGTTGCTCACTATGCTGATTGTTGCGTCAGGAGCAATCAGGGAAATCTTGTCCACCTCGAACTTCTCAAGATCCCTGTTCTCAATCTTTATGACATCCTTGGTACCCAGTCTCTTTGAGGTGACTCTGATGCCAATACTTATGGAGTTCTCAACGTGGTCGTCTATCTTCAGTATTGACAGGACCCTCAGCGCCTTCCCCGGCGGGATATGATCGATTACAGTGCCGTCCTTTATTTTTGAAATTTTTAAAGTCTGCTCATCCATTTCATTCACCCCAGAATAAGGGATATTATAGCCATCCTCACTGGAACCCCGTTGTTGGCCTGCCTGAAATATGCTGCCTTCGGTGATGAATCAACATCGGGGGATATTTCATCGACCCTGGGAAGTGGATGCATTATTATGGACTTCTCCTTCATTGCTGCCACTGTCTCAGAATTTATCTTGTATGACCCTATGACGCTCTGGTACTCATTGGGGTCGGAGAATCTTTCCTTCTGAATCCTTGTCACGTAAAGCACATCGGTTTCCGGCAGCACATCCGAAAGATTCTCAGTGATATTCAGCTTGAAATCCGCTGGAAGCATGGAAACTACATGGTCAGGCATCTTGAGAATTGGCGGTGCAACAAGGTTCACCCTTGCGTTGAATCTCGACAGGGCCAGCACCAGTGAGTGCACTGTTCTTCCGTATCTCAGATCCCCCACAATGGTGACGGTCTTGCCGCTGATTCCACCAAGCTCCTTCCTGATGGTATACAGATCCAGAACGGTCTGGGTGGGATGCTGACCCGAGCCGTCACCGGCATTCACAATGGGCTTGGATGTAAACCTAGAAGCCAGTCTCGCCGCACCCTCCATGGGATGCCTTATGACAATTATGTCGGAATATCCTTCTGCCATCCTCACTGTGTCCGCCAGTGTTTCACCCTTGGCCACGGATGATGATTTTGCCTCAGGAACGCTTATCACGGATCCTCCAAGCCTTTGCATGGCGCTCTCAAATGAGAGCCTGGTTCTGGTGCTCGGCTCGTAGAAGAAAGTGGCCATGATCTTTCCTTTCATGAGTTCAAGCGGCTTACCGGACTTCAGTGCCTTCTCCATGTCTTCCGCAGTCTTGAAAATCTCTGAGAGTTCATCGTCACCGATGTCGTTGATGGACACAACGCTTTTATTTCTTAACATCGGGATGTTGCATTGTGCCGCCAATTAATAACCTTTGCAGGTTTCAGAAACATACGATTTAGACAGTCCCAGATCTTCCTGATGTGCCTGGCGCCAGAACAAATGTCCAGGCTCAATGGATTTCATGTGGTTCACAGAAAGAAGCGGATCTCATTGCCTTCCCCAAGGTAGGAAACAAGGGTGCTGCCAACCATCACACTGCAGCTGATGCTGTTCTAGTCCATCTGGTCCTTCTGGTTGCAAGTTCTCCTGCTCTAATTTGAAGAAGTTAACCTTATGATGCCCTGACTTCCAAAACGCGTACATGGTATGATCAAGCGAGGTCTCCCATATTACAACCGTACCTTGACATAAGACAAATGCACCCGCCTGTCAGTACATTTTTAAGGTTTTTGTCCCTCATGCTGGGTGATGTCCGGAAAAACTTCAGAGATTTCAGGCTTCTATAAACTGACACCAGAGGAAAGGGCGCAGATTGTGGCCAGGTTCGCGGGTCTCAATGAATCCGACATTGCGGAAATCTCAAAGACTGGTTCTTTGCCTCTGGAACTGGCTGACAAGCTCATTGAAAATGTCATTTCCACAGTGGAACTGCCCGTTGGCATAGCAGTGAACTTCATGATCAACGGCAAGGATTATCTGATACCCATGGCCATAGAGGAGGCCTCCGTGGTTGCGGCGTGCAGCAACGCTGCAAAAATAGCACGTGCATCCGGGGGCTTCCAGTCAACATCATCAGATCCCATAATGATAGGACAGGTACAGTTAATGGGATGCGGAAATTTTGAAAAGGTAAAGGCAGTCGTTGAAGGCCATAGGGACGAAATCCTTGATCTGGCCAACAGCAGGAGCAGGACTCTTTCATCCATGAACGCAGGGGCAAGGGATATTGTTCTCCGGAAGATCAACGATCCCGAAGGAAGCATAGTGCTCCATCTCAAGGTGGACGTACGGGATGCAATGGGGGCCAATGTGGTTAACAGCATGTGCGAGGCCGTTGCACCATTCCTGGAAAGGATTACAGGATGCAGAACCAACCTGAGGATTTTGAGCAATCTCACGCCTGACAGGGTGGCGCGCTCAAGGGCAAAGTTCAGGAAAGACCTCATAGGTGGAGAAGAGGTTGTGAAGCGTATCATAAGATCCTATGAGATGGCGGATGCCGATCCGTATCGTGCTGCGACCCACAACAAAGGCATCATGAACGGCGTGGATGCTGTGATTCTTGCCACAATGAACGACTGGCGATCCGCTGAGGCCAATGCGCATACTTACCACAACCTGAGCGGGCATCTTTCACTTACAAGGTACAGCGAGGACGAGAATGGTGACCTCGTGGGCGAGATTGAAATTCCCGTGGCAGTTGGTACTGTTGGTGGTTCCACAAATACGGTCAAAAAGGCTGCAATTTTCAGGAAGATCCTGGGCGTGAACTCATCATCCAAATTTGCGCAGGTCCTGGCAGCAGTTGGTCTTGCACAGAATTTTGCCGCTCTGCGGGCTCTGTCAGCAGAAGGCATTCAGAAGGGGCACATGGGATTGCATGCCAGGAGCCTTGCTGTATCAGTTGGAGCAAAGGGGAGCGAGATTGACCATATAAGTGAGATAATGGTCAAGGAAGGGAATATCAGCATGGCAAGAGCACGGGATTTACTGGAATCAATCAGGCAGTCAAACTCCTGAATTCACCGAATTTATATATATGCTGATAAAATCATGCAGGCAGGTAAAGTAATGGACCAGAGTGTTGAGGATATAATAGCCGATGGCGACAAATTCTTCCAGAAAGACAAGATGATAGATGCAATAAGGGAATACCAGAAGGCTTTCGATCTCGTGGGAAAGGAGGAAAATGACGATACCGCCGATCTTGCATACAAGTTATCGCAGGCATACAACTCCCTGGAAAGCAAGAATGACCAGAATTCAAGGAAATTTGCCGAAGTTTCACTGTCTATTCACAGAAAGAATGGAGAGAAGGAACTGGAAGTTATGGATCTGATCAACCTGGGTTACATCGAGCTTGATGCATCAAAGAAAGACGAAGGTGAGGCTTTCTTCAACGAAGCCCTGAA
>JAMCUV010000006.1 GCA_023379345.1 Thermoplasmatota archaeon | reverse complement strand
TCAATTTCGGATAAATCAATATAGTAAGGTACATTTACTGTTCTATTGTCTGAAATCAGAAATTGGCTTGAAAAGAACAACAGGTTCACGGGTCTCGGCATAGCAATCCTGACATCCGCAATAGTCGTTATCCTTTCGGTATATGTCTACGGGGAGATCATCTTCCTTGTCCCTGTTGTCACATTCTTCAGTTTCCATTTCACCAAGCTTTACAAGCTTAAACCCAGGTTCCTGGGCAGCGTAGTGGTGTTCATCATTGCTGCCATGCTTTCTTCTGCCGTCGTTGCCAGCATAGAATACTCCTCGCACCCTACATTTGAGACCACCTTTCCAAATGGGATACAGGTCCTGGGAAACGTTACCCCATATGGCTCTGTTGCCAATGATTTCCATTACGCCATCACAATAACACAGAACTCCTCAACAGACGTCAATCTGTCAAGCGTGGTACTTCACGTTGCAACTTCTGGCTATACTGCCAATCATATACTGTCTGCTTCAGTCACCAATTCCTCAGGCACAACAACCTACAGGTATTATTACAACACCACAGATCTTCCTTCAGGGATTTACAAATACAACGTGAGTTACACGGATCCAAATGGCACAGTTGTTTACAGCGGACCCATGGGGGGGCCGGTGCATGATCCGGAGATAGATCTCTTCGAGGGTTTTGTACCCACATACCTGCTCACTTACCTCATATACTTTGAACTCATTTTCGCAGTTGGCGTATTCATAGGCCGCAGCATAGGAAACAGCATGAGATACAGCCAGCAGAGGAGAAACCAGCCTCCACCCCAGTCATGATCCTGCTAGTGGAGAGGGCGTAATCATACTCACATGGGTGAGTTCTCCTGATATTTTTCAAGCGTCATCCGAAATACAGGCATGTAGATACGAAATCATCCTTGCAGTGGATCACGAGAAATATTAATATTGTCTGAATGGAATGTTAAAGACGATCTGAATGGCAAGTTATCGTTTCAGGTGCAAGGATATAGGCATGGACTGCCAGTATGAGGTGTCATCAAAGAAGGCGGAAGATCTGATTCCGCAGATCGTGGAACATGCAAAAAATGAACATGGGATTGAGGAGATCAACGAAGATCTGAAGCAGAAGATCAATGGGGCAATAAAGAGACGCATGTTCTGATCTTTTTGGCCATTGATATAGATATATTTCTGCCTGTATAAATAATATTGAAACACTCAAAAACAATATATATGTGTGTGAATTTCTAAATAGATGGCAACATATACCAGAAGAGTCCAGCTCACAGGAGGCTCGACTTTCATAATATCGCTTCCTTCCAAATGGGTTAAGGAAGCCAAGATCACCAAGGGCAGCGAAGTCATAATTGATGATTCCCAGGGGGTTCTAACTGTAACGCATTCCCAGGCAAGACCCAAGGAGAATGCACGCATACTCACAGTTTCTGGAAGGCCCAATCCGGAATATTTCCAGCGGGTCCTGACTTCCCTGTACATAGCAGGCTTTGACACACTCACCATAAAGAGCCCGAAATACATGGATGCAGGGATGGTTGATGCCATATCCCGGTTCTCCAGGCTGGTGATGGGTGTGGAGATATTCGACGAATCCTCAAGGTCAGTGGTGCTCCAGAACGTCCTTGATTCCAAGTCATTTCCCCTTCCAAATGCAGTGAGGCGCATGTCGCTCAATGTGCAGACAATGATAGAGGACACAATCAATGGCATTTCAGGGTCGGATTCCGCCCTGCTGGACAGCGTCATTAACCGCGATGACGACGTTGACAGGTATCAGCTCTATGTTTACAGGGAGGTGAAGAGTGGCGAGAGCGATGAAGAAAACAGTGTCTTTTACCTCATATTCTCCCGCATACTGGAAAGGATAGCGGATCATGCGGTGAACCTGTGCAAGCTCTGGAAAACTGTGCCGGAACGCAGTGGGAAGGAATCAGAATCAATAGTGGAGTTCCTCAGGGAATCAGGCCAGATGTACAATGAGGCGGTTGATGCTTTCTATGCAAAGAAATTCGATTCGCTGGATCCCATAATAGGGAAGAAAGCCACTGTAACGGCAAGGAAGGACGAGATCCTCAGGTCGCTTAAGGGAGGCGAAATGGTGGCAATTGTTGTGCCTTCATCCGAGGAAATCGTCAGGATCGGCCTGTACGCCACAGACATAGCGGAGCTTGCCATGGACATGATCCTCTCAGAGAGGGAGGAGTTCAGCATCTGAGATCATTCCAGGAATACCTTCTCAACCCGCGGATTCTGCAGGTCTCCTGATATTATTCCGGCAGGTGTCTCCGGATCATGGTTGAAGATGCATACGCATTTTTCACGGATGGCCCTTTCAATGAGTTTCTTCTTCATCTGCACGGTTTCAATTGGGAAGCTGTCTATGGCAGTTATGTATGGGATCCTCACGTGAAAGGCTGAAGGTATCAGGTCTCCGAAATACATGATCTGGCCGGTTCCGCTTCCGGCAATGATGACCTGGTGCCCGGCTGTGTGCCCGCCGGTCCTGATTACCCTGATATCGTTCTTGAACCTCATTGATCCGCCCAGCCTTATCTTGCTTGCCCTGTTCATCTGCGCGGTGTTGCGGATGTAGCTGCTTCTTGTGAACTCATTTGGCCTGCTGTATGCCCTGAACTCAAGGTCCTGGGCAACAAGGGAGGCATTCCTGAAGACGCGCTTTCCGGGCATCCCGTCCAGGCTGTGTCCGCTGTGGTCAAAGTGCAGGTGGGAATGTATGATGAATCTTATGTCATCCGGGTTCATGACGTCCCTGATCTGCGGTACAATATCACTGGTCTTTTCAATTTCATAGATTGTCCGCATCTTCTGGCTCTCGGGTAAGCCTATGCCGCTGTCTATAAGAGCTGAATAATCCTTCCCCTGGAGAAGTACAACGTTCAGTGCCAGCTTCACTCTCCCGCTTGGTGTTTCCCTGAAAGCCCTGCTCCATATTGGTCTTGGCACAATGCCAAAATATGCACCGGGGTCAAGGGTGAAATAGCCATCAGAAAGCAACCTGGCCTCAAATTCTCCTGCCTTCACCGGGACATCCCCCCGAAATCATCAGGCCTGTCCCTGATCCTGCCAACCTCTTTTATGTAATCCATAATGGCCGTGTCCTCAAGATTGCTAACATCCCCAGGGTCCTGGCCCAGGAAAGCTCTTTTCACAACCCTCCTCACTATCTTGCCGTTCCTTGTCTTGGGAAGCTGCGGAAGCCATATGGTGAATTTCGGAAGAAATGACTTTCCCATGCTCTCCTCCACCTTCTTCCTTATTGCCTCCATGGTTCCGTCGCTATTTTCCCCAGTATAGAATATGACAACGGCTTCCCCCTTCATGGCATCAGGTACTCCTATGACTGCAGATTCATTAACTCCGGGCACCTCCATGACCGAGTTCTCGATCTCATTTGGTCCCAGCCTCTTTCCGGATACCTTGATCACATCGTCTGATCTTCCGAACAGGAAATAATAGCCGTTGCGATCCCTCATTGCCCAGTCTCCCTGGACCCACACGTCCTTGAACTGGGACCAGTAGGTTTCCAGATATTTCTCCGGCTGCCCCCATATTCCCCTGGTCATGGAAGGGCAGTGGCTCTTTGAAACCAGGTACCCCACCTGATCCACCACATCATGGCCATCCTCGCTGAGCACAGAGGTATTCATGCCCAGTCCACGGTACAGGCACCTGGGCATGAGTGGTATGGCAGGGGTGGAGGCCAGGAAGCATCCGATTATGTCGGTCCCTCCTGATATATTCGCTATGGGGGTTTTGCCTGACCCAATCTCCCTGAAGAGCCAGAGCCATGATTCCTCGTCCCATGGCTCCCCGGTGGATCCGAAGACCCGCACGGACGGCATGGGGAATGCAGCATTCCGGGATTTCAGGGATCTCACCAGTGTGGGGGAAAGGCCAAGAAGCGTGATCCCATTTGATGAAATCATTCTCCAGAGCCTCCTTATGTCTGGATAGTCAACAGCCCCGTCATAAACGAATATTGAACCACCAAGCGCATTGGCACCAAGAATTGACCATGGTCCCATCATCCATCCAAGGTCGGATATCCAGAAGAGGGTATCTTCCGGCCTCATGTCCATATAATACTTCACCTCCTTCACGATGTTGACAAAGCTTCCCCCATGGACATGCACAGTTCCCTTTGGCTTCCCTGTGGTGCCAGAGGTATAAAGCATTATGGCCGGGTCCTCGGATTCTGTGTCGGCCGATTCAACATATGTTCCGGAATCAACGCTCTTCCAGAAATCAAAAACATCCGGTGATTTAGCATCCTTGACTATGTGCATTATATCGGGGAGGGCCTGGACTGTGGACTGCATGTCAATGGTCTTCCCTTTCCTGGAATAGAATGCGAAGGAGAAAAGTGCCTTTGCCCCAGAATCCTGAATCCTTGTCTTGACCGCCTCAATACCATATCCGGAAAATACAGGAACAGCAACAGCACCGATTCTCAGGACAGAATAGAGGGCAACAACACCCTCCAGTGACGGCGGCATGTATATGCCAACCCTGTCACCCCTGGCAATTCCAGCTTCCTGGAGAAAACCTCCAAGCTTTCCCGTGACCCTGTTCAGTTCCCTGAAGCTCATTGATCCGGATATGCCTTCCTCGGTTTCGTACTTCACCGCAGGCCTGTCAGAATCACCATATTTCTCCACGCAGTTATGAGCAATGTTTATGTGGCCTCCCGTGAACCATCTGGTCCAGGGTTTACCCCTGCTCCCATCCATTACACGATCATAGGGCTTACTGAAGGCGATGTTGCAATCCTGAACAACCGCCGGCCAGAACCACTCAGGATCCGCATCCGCCCTGTCATAGAGATCAGTCAGCCTTTGCATTCCGTGTTTTTCCCCTAACTTCATTACATTTGTTGATTGTGAGTCTGGTGGATAATACACCATTTCTGACATTAACACCATACTCCCGGACAAAACAATAATTTTGCGATCATGGTGGGAATCCCATGAATGGAAAGAAGAACCTTCTCATTATCGTCATGATTATGAGCTTGTGCAACAGTTTTATGCTATTGCGGCATGAATATCCATGACTTCAAGAATATTGATGCACGTTGGGCCATCCATTGGCAACTACGATGTTCTATCGGCTGCTGTCCAGCCAAATATTGGCTTTGCGTCCCCTGAGTTCAACAGTGCCATGAAGAACTCCCTTGAGGGTTTCAGGTATGTTACCGGATCGGACAGTTCCTACACACCTTTCATTCTGCCAGGCAGCGGAACAGTTGCAATGGAGAGTGTCATGTCATTTATCCCCCGCGGCTCCCGTATACTGGTGGTGAGCAACGGTGTATTCGGGGATCGCTGGGAGGCAATAATGTCCAGATATCCTGTGGTCATGAAGGTGCTCAGGGCTGAAGCCGGGAGGGCCGTTTCCATTGGGGACATTGAACACGAGGTATCCTCAGGCAGGTACTTCGCCATTGCAATGACCCAGGTGGAGACAAGCACAGGCGTGAGGCTCGATGTGGAATCTGTTGCAAAGGCAGTCAGGAATCATGTGGATCTTGTCATTGTTGACGGTGTTGCAAGCATAGGTGGGGAGACAATGAAAGCAGCCCAGTGGGGTATAGATGTGTGCCTCACGGCAAGCCAGAAGGCGCTGGGGGCCCAGGCTGGAGCCGGCCTGCTTGTGGCATCTCCATCAGCAATGGAGAGGCTCAAGGGAGAGTCCATAAGCGGCTATTTCGCTGATCTCAGGAACTGGTCCGATATAATGAACAAGTTTCTTGCGGGAGGCGGCGGATATTTCGCAACTCCCCCTATAGGTACTGTATTCTCAATACAGAAGAGCATGGATCTGATCAGGTCAGAGACCATGGAGGCAAGGGTCAGGCGCCATGAGATCTGCTCCCAGGCATTCAGGGCCGGAATAAAACATCTTGGCCTTGAAATCCTGGCAACGGAGAAACTGAGAAGCAACACTGTCACTGGCGTAATGGTTGATGGAATAAGCATCCCTGATTTCCTGCAGAGATGCATGAATAAAGGGGTGGAGTTTGGCGCAGGCGTGCATCCCTCTGTCCGGGACAGGTACTTCAGGGTGGGGCACATGGGATGGGTGCAGCCGGCCCACATTGTAACAGCCCTCAACGCCATAGAATCCTCCCTGGAGGAGATGGGGAAGAAAGTTGGACAGAGAAGTGCTCTGGCCGCAGGTGAAATATTCTCCCGGTATCCTGGAGCCTGAATCTTCAGGAAATGTCTGGCCTGGAAACCGGGTTTATCAGTCAGGATTTGCCGGATTTTCCATGGAAAGAATTCCGTTCTCAGGTTTCAGTGCAGGATCTCCTTCCATGGCGATCCTCGTTATGGATATGAGGCCGGAATTCAGGACTGCCGAGATATCATCCATGTCGCCGGAAACATCCGGTATTTCCTGTACGGGCACGATCCTGAATGAACCAAATTCCTCTGTCCGTTGGTTGAAGATAATTTTCCTTCTGTACAGAGGTCGCCTGGAGAATGGCACTTCCACCATTCCGGTATTTCCATCAACTTTCTCCGGAAAATTAACATTGACCATTCCCCTGTTGCTGCCTCTGGACTTCAGGAATTCAGAAACCATCCAGGCCGCTATTGCAGCCCCGTTTACATAAGTTTCAGGGTTGGATCGGTTTTCTGCAGTGACATGCTGTGAAAATGCAAATGAAGGCACCCCCATCAATGAGGCCAGCAGGGCAGCGGACATGGTCCCGCTGTTGAAAATAATTCCATAGCCGGCATTAATTCCGGCGTTTGTCCCACTGACAACCGCATCTATCTTATGCGGGAATAGTACATTCAGGGAAAGCAGCACGCAGTCTGCAGGTGTTCCCCTGACGGAATACGCCTGGTGCCCGTCAAGGCTGATCCTGACATATTCAACAGCTTCAGACAGGCTTATGGACATCCCGGATCCGCTCCTTTCCCGGGAAGGTGCCACAACAACCACATCAAGCCCTGCATCCTGAAGTGATTTCCACAGGGATCTGATGCCGGGACTGAATATCCCATCGTCATTTGTCAGGAGTATCATTGTCCTCCACCTGCTTCTGCAGCCTTCTGCGTGATTTCCGAACCCTGCATTGTCTCGTTCGAGGATTTCTCAAGTCCCTTCCTGGCTGTCTCCGGGATTCCAACCAGCGTGACTATGGAGGCGACAAGAGCAATAGAACCTAGGAAATATACGGCGAAAGATTCGCCATACACCCCGAAGAGATATGGGAATATGAAGGTGGATACGGTGGCACCCATTCTTCCGGAGGCAACAGTTAGGGCCTGTATGGTACCCCTGATTTTTGTGGGGGCCAGCTCAATGCCAAGCATTCCTGAGGCTGAAACCGAACCGGGACCTGCCTGCTGGAACAGGTTCTGGGAACCATAGAGCGCCAGGGCAATTGCCGGTATTGCCAGTACTCCTGTCAAGTGCTTGTACATTCCAAAAGATACCAGGGCTGCGGCCATTCCAACGAAGCCAGCAATCTGCAGGGGTTTTCTGCCCTTCCTGTCAATGAGCGACAGGGCGATTAAACCTCCCGGGACCACAAAAAGCCCCTCCATAAGAAGCTGGAAGTCACCAGAGTTCAGCCCAAGGCTTCCGGCTATGAGGCTTGGCCCAAATAGGATGCCTGAATATGCAACCATGTCGAAGAGGAACCACAGAACCGATGCAGCCAGGAAAACCTTCCACTGTTTCCTGAGATAATACCTGAGCCCGTTGCCGTCCCTGACTATTGTGTCGGGATCAACACTTTTGCCGCTTATCTCCTGGATGACTTCTGCCGCGCCCTCCTTGTCGCCCTTGATTCTGCCCAGGTATCTTGCTGTTTCCGGCATTTTCCTCCTGAGATATATGACAGCAACTGCTGGGATTGATCCTGCTGCCAGCACAACCCTCCAGAGAATAGAATCGGACACGACTCCATGAAGGCCCAGGTATACCACAGCTGCAACCGTGGCGCCGAAGCCCCAGAGCAGTCCGAATCCCAGGGCAATTATTTTCCCACGATCTCTTGAGTTCGCGTGTTCCCCCATTATCATGGGTGAGAGCACATAATCTGCCCCCACTCCAACTCCCAGGACAGTCCTGATGAGTATGAGTTCCAGGGGATTGGCGGCAAATATCTGCAGGACAGCGGCAACAGCCATTATGGTGACGTCAAGGCCATAGAAGCGTTTCCGGCCGCCATTTGAAAGGATGCCGAAAATCAATGCGCCCACCACTGCACCAATTAGTGCCGATCCCGCCAGAAGTGAGGATTCTATTCCAGTAAGGCTCTTGATTCCAAATGATACCAGCACCAGAGGAAGGACAATGCCGATGGATGAAAGATCATATCCATCGGTGAATACCCCCATTCCGGTGGTAATGAGGCTCTTCCAGTGAAAGAAACCCAGTTTCTTGCTATCCAGATTTTCATACGGATCATCTAACATTTTGTTCCCATGCAGCCAGTCTAGAGTTACATATTTATTTAATCAAAATACTAAATACATGTGACAATATCTATATATGCCATATACATCATCCAAATATTTTATCAAGAACTAATGTCACTCATCCAGACGCCAAGCTTATATTACCTCTGAGAAATAGCACCCGATCTCTTGAACGGCAGCATCTACGAAAGGGAACTGTCCGGCATACTATCCGGGAACGAGAACGTTATAACAAGGTTGCTCAAGCGCCTGGATCCTGCATCGCAGGAGGCATTGAGGTCAATAATATCGCGGCCTTTCTTCGTGACCCGTTCCGCCGGCTCCCTTGGGGCCGATCTTATTGCGCTCAGGCACGATTATTCCATGATAATAGAGGTGAAGTCGTCGGTGAATGACACCATAATGTTCACGGAGGCTTCCGGGCAGAGGCAGGACCAGGCCACCCGCCTCAGGGACCTGTGCCAGAGGGCAGGTCTCTTCGTTGTTTATGCCTACAGGCTGAAAAGTGTTGGAGGAGATCCATGGCGTATCTTTACCATACCTGCAAAACCTGAGGGGCGTATACGTCACCTGTACGAGATAATTCCGGACGTGGGAGAAACAAGGAACGGAAATTTTATTTTAAAATGGGCTGAGGGTATGCCCCTCACAAAACTCATAGACTACATGAATCAGGAAATTTAGTGGGAGGCCACGATGGCCTTCTCCAGAGCCTCAACGCCCATATCTATCTGGTCCCTTGTTATGTTCAGGGCTGGGATAAGCCTTATGGCGCTCAGTCCGGCAGCCAGCACAATGAGTCCGTTCTCAAGTGCCTTGAGTTCAACCGTGTCCCTGTATTTTGTTGCAGGCTCCTTTGTCTTCCTGTCCTTCACGAAATCAACGGCAAGCATCAGCCCTATGCCTCTTACATCTCCTATGACCTCATGTTTTTCCTGAAGTTCAAGCAGGCGCTTCTTGAAGTAGTCCCCCTGCTTTGTGGCATTTTCCAGGAGGTTCTCGGTCTTTATTGTGTCAATAACAGCAACCGCTGCAGCGCTGGCAAGAAGGTTTCCGCCGAATGTGTTGGAGTGCAGACCAGCTTCCTTGAAATCCAGTGAGTCTTTGACCACAATTGCGCCCATGGGTACGCCGTTAGCAATGGCCTTCGCAAGCCCTATGACCTCAGGCTCGACCCCGAAGTGCTCAGATGCGAAGAATTTGCCAGTTCTGCCCATTCCCGTCTGAACCTCATCCATTATGACAACTGCATTGTTCTCGTCAGCCAGTTTCCTGAGCTTCTTGTGGAAGTTCTTTGGTGGCACAATGTAGCCGCCCTCTCCCTGGATTGGCTCCACAAGGAATCCAGCCAGGTTCTCCCTGGGAAGGTAGGTGCGAAGCATGTACTTATCAATGAACTCAATGACGCGGTCTTCCAGTTCGTCCGGTTCCTCGTAGCCGTCTATGTTGAAAGGGTTCCTGTACGGGTTTGGATAAGGTGCATGCTCAACTCCAGGCATGGAGGGGAAGAAGCCCTTGTGGTGGATTGCCCTGGATGCCGTGAATGACAGAGCACCCTGTGATCTTCCATGGAATCCGCCAATGAAGCCTATGAACTGCTGTTTTCCGGTATGCGCCTTGGCAATCTTGATGGCAGCCTCGGTGCTTTCCGTTCCGCTGTTCGTGAAGAACACTTTCTTCTGGAAACTGCCAGGAGCCACACTCTCCAGGGCTCTTGCCGCATCAACCTGGATCTTGTAGTAAAAGTCAGTGCCGGCAAAGTGCCAGAGCTTGTGGAGCTGTTTCTCAACAGCCTCTGTGACATGGGGATTCACATGTCCGAGATTTGTGACGCTGATGCCCGTGGAAAAGTCCAGGTACACATTGCCGTCCACATCCTGGATGAAGGCCCCTTCACCCCTTTCTGCAACTATGGGGAGAGATTTTGTGCTTGTCACCATGTACTTCTCGTCATCCTGTATGATCTTCCTGGCCTTTGGCCCGGGAGGAGTCACCTTTATTGATATGCCGTTCAATTTTTCAGTTCTTTCCATATCTTTCATCATGGTTCTCAAATACTTATATTTGCCAATAATATATATCTTGTTGGAAGAAAAACGGATGTGTTATACGTATTTCGTATTAACGATATAATAAGGAAGCCTATTTATTTCCCAATTCACTGTGGGAAAGATGGACATATCTGAGAAGATCATCAAGACACGGGATTTCTACAGGGATGAGCTTACAGATATGGTTTTCTATCTCCGACTCTCCAGACGCATAAAAGACCCATGGCTGAAGCAGTCTCTGGAAAGGCTTTCGTCCATAGAAAAGCAGCATTCTGAGTTCTGGAAGGCATATCTTGAAAGAAACGGCGAGAATGTTGACAATCTTGGGCCAAGGAGTTTCAGGGTCTCTTTCCTTCTTTTCCTGCACTGGATCCTTGGAACAGGGCTAACAGCCAAGATAATGGAACATGGCGAGGTTGAGACTGTTGCCTCCTACAGGAAAGCCGGTCCACTTGCGGCCGATGATCCAGAATTCAAGGCCGGTCTGGAGAAGATAATTGATGATGAGGTTGAGCATGAGGATGTTTTCAGCTACACCCTGGATCAGAGCAGGGAGCAGCTGGAGCGCAACAGGAATGTCATATACGGCATAAGCGACGGCCTGGTGGAGGTCCTGGCGGCACTGGCCGGCCTCACGGCCATAATTAGCGATCACACATACGTTGCCATGGGCGGTCTCATAGTGGGCGTCAGCGGTGCCATGAGCATGAGCGTTGGGGCTTATCTTGCCACAAATTCCGAAACACAGTTCAAGATATCGCAGATTCGAAGGAATGCCATACTTAACAATCAGGAGAATGACGACTCAAAGGTGCAGAAATACAGGAACGAAAGCAGGAGGGCAGCAGTAAACACCGGAATGTTCTATATTCTTGGCGCTGCAATACCCATAATACCGTTTCTCTTCCTCCCGGTCCTTTACGCACTCATACTTTCAGTGATCCTGGTGGCATTCTCCCAGGCCATATCCAACTCCATTGTTGCCATCTCAATGAACATGAGTGTGAAAAGAGAAGCAGTAAAGTCAGCAGCCCTTGCCCTTCTTGCCGCTTTTGGCTCATTTCTTGTGGGTCAGATATTCCATATCGTATTCCACATTTCCATCATCTGATTGTCCATAAGCTTTCTATGGCTTGCCACCAGGGTTGTTTTTTCCTGTCCTGCAAGGGGAGGACGGAGGCGATAGCGAAATGGGATGTACTGATTTCCAAATGAACATTGCACTTCGCATCAATGAGCAATGCCAGTTCCAGTGCCATACCGGAGAAATACCATTTGGACACTTCGATGAATAGATATATTATGGGGAGTCCATTAGCATTCTCATGAACCCACCCTCCATAGTGATCCATAACCTGGTCAAGAACTACGGTGAAACAAGGGCTCTTGACGGCGTAGACATGGAGATAAGCCCGGGAGAGATATTCGGCCTTCTGGGCCCAAACGGCTCAGGAAAAACAACACTTTTGAGGATCATATGCTCCATACTTGATTACACATCTGGCTATGTCAGGGTTTCAGGCCTGGATGTTTCCAGGGACAGCCTGAAGGTCAAGCGGATAACAGGATACGTTCCGGAAACCCCCGTACTCTACGAATCCCTGACACCAACGGAGTTTCTCAATTTCATAGGGTCGGTCAGGAGAATTGACCACGAAACCCTGGCCAGGCGTATAGAGAGCTTTGCCAGCGCATTCGAGATAATGGACAAGATGAACACTTTCATCGGATCACTTTCATTCGGCACAAAGCAGAAGGTGGCAATAATGGCGGCACTCATACACGATCCTGAGATCATAATCCTGGATGAAGGCATGAACGGCCTTGACCCCAGGTCTGCCAAGATATTGAAGAATCTGCTGAATGACTATGCTTCAAGAGGAAGGACCATAATATTCTCAACCCACGTTCTTGAGGTTGCGGAAACGGTATGCACCAGGATGTCAATAATCTACAGAGGAAAGATAGTGGATACGGGAACCCTGGAAGATCTGAGAGAGAGGTCTGGGACATCAAAACTTGAAGATATATTCCTGAATGTCACAGGTGAAGGTGATCTGGGGCCAGTCATTAAATCGCTCAGAGAGACGATGTCCTCGTGAATCACGACATATTTGAACTGAGCAGGCGGATAGTTGCTGAGCAGAGATACCTGGCACTGAAGGATTCTCCCAAATTCCAGGAAAAAACGGGCAGGTCAGCAACACAGGGTGCAAGATACATTGAGCGCCTTATATTCATCACCTACGGCGTAACGGCAGTTTCAATGATTGCGTTCTCCTCATTCCTGACATATACGCAGATAAAGCTTCCAAATCCCGTGGATCACCTGCAGACACTTTCTCTTCTTCTTTATGCTTACATATTCCTAATCAGCCTGTACAGTTTCATAATGTTCACAAACATCGTCCGCACCTACAGGCTTTTCGAGCCGCTTAAGCCCCTGCCAACAAGGATCGGCCGCCAGGTTCTTCCCCTTTCATGGTTTGTGTTCACCGGTTCCTCAAGCCTCTTTGTCATAGTTCCCATACTCTGGGCGTACATCTACATCACAGGAAACATTCTTTCAGCCTTTACCGGGGTACTGTGGGCGTTCATCATGCTTGGGCTTGGATACACGGCCGGAAGCGCCATGATCTATATACTGTCTGGAAGCGTTGAGAGAAAGCGTGGCCTCTGGAGCGGATCCATATCGACCATCCTGAGGGTTACAGGTTTCATAGCCTTCTTCATACTCTTTGAAATTGCCATACAGATTCCCCAGGAGATACCGGTGCTGCCTTCAATCAGGGGTCATCTTGCATACCTGTTTGTGCCGCTCCTGAATTCCGCATATATAATATTCCCTGCAGCACAGCCATCCTCGTATGTATATTACGGGATTGGCGCATCGTTTATCTACGCTCTGCTGGCCATTGGCCTCTTCATTGTGGTCAACTCGCGCACATTCAGCAGGGTGACCCAGACAGAGACCGTATCGTACAACGCTGCCGACACATCCCAGAAGAAGCTTCACGAATCAAAGTCAGGGTTCTACCTCACCATATTCAGGAAGGATGTGCGGAATATTTTCAGAAAATCCCAGAATTTCCTGATGATGCTCATACCTGTGTTCCTGGTCCTTCCCACGCTTCTCTCCATATTCTTCTACTCATCCGATGTTTCGTTCGGCTCAATTTCAATTTATTATTCAATGCTGGCAATAGTGATAGTTTCGTCAGCCTTCTATTCCATAGTGCTCATAATATCCGAGGGAAACGGCATCAGTGTACTCCAGGCACTTCCCGTCAGGCTCAGGGACATCATCTACTCCAAGGAATATGTTGGTGCGGTGGTATTTGCAGCAATCGTCGCGCCAATATCAGTTCTGTTTCTTATCAAGACAAGAGGAAACCCCATCATTTTCTTCCTTTTCCCGGTTAATCTGGTGATTGCGTACGTATACAGCTCCCTGTATAACCTCAGGCGGCTCATGAGAAAGGTTCCAAGGGGGGCCACAACTGTTAATTTCTACTCCTTCGGGGGAAACACTGAGCTTGTGGTCCTTTTTGCGATCACTGCATTACTGATTTCACTCCCAACGCTGCTTTCCACAGCCATTTCTTATATTTCCCTAGGAATAACTTTCTCGCATTCCGTGGCGTTCTATCTTTCAACACTGGCGCTTAATCTGCTAAGTCTCTTCATAGTGATGAACATTGTAAATAATTCAAAGTAAGAAACAAACTCCAAATATACTGCATAAAATATGCGAGAAGATATTTCTCCATTCATCTATTAACAATTGTTCCAATCCAGTGATGTATATTGACTCGCATTTATCACCAACATGTATTTTTCAATTAGAGTTGCAATTTTATGGAATCCGATAAATTTCCTGTTTTATAAATCTAAAATAAGAAACAATGTAGAAAAAATGCAAAATACTGAGCAAAATGCTGCAAATAATGATGCAATTGCTACGATATCTTTGAACGATATATGAATTTTTTTTGATATATATTGATCTTTTGTAAAGATGACTTTAAGTAGTAATAGTATTTTATTGATCATGCAAGGAAAATTAGATGCTAAGGACATCCTGATATTAAACCACCTAAAGGAAAATGGCAGAGATAAAATCTCAGAAATATCATCCAAGCTTGACATTCCGCGCGCCACTGTTTTTGAGAGAATGGAAAAGCTTCGCAGGGAAGGATTCATCAAAAGATACACCCTGGATATGGACTATGATAAACTTGGTTTCAGCATCATGTCCTATATTCTCATAGAATTTGACTTCAAGTCTCCGGTGAATCAAAGGGAACTGGTTGAGCAGATTGTGAAACTGGACAACGTGCTTTCTGCATCCATAATAGCTGGGAACTGGGACATAATCATACTTGCTGTCGCACGCAACATGAAAGAACTTTCCGATCTCGTTCTCGAAAAGCTCAAGGGAATGAAGGGAATATCGAAAACCCTATCTGTTCCGGTGTTTGAGCACATTAAGTGAGCTACTCCTCCGCTGAAGCATGGAAGCTTCCTGATTCAA
>JAMCUV010000005.1 GCA_023379345.1 Thermoplasmatota archaeon | reverse complement strand
CAATCGGACCGCAGCTGTTCACGAGCTTCGTCAACAGTGTTGAGCACAATCCTTTCTTTCTGCTGACTTTCATAATACCGGTAGTTCTCATTTTTCTCACATCCGCAGTGGTAAAGGTTAAGAGGAAAAGCACAAGGATCGATGGCCCGCCCACCTTGGAACAGAAAAAGGAAAAATTTATCATTCCGAGGGACTTTTTTACAATGGAATCTGAAAAGGTGATTGCAGATGATTTCCACCATTTTTTAGATCCCATGGAGAAGGAATTCCATCACCTCAGGGAATACGATGAATATTTCAGAGTGCTGTTGAAGCGCTTCAACAAGTTCGAGGCAATGTCGCACTCCGGCAGGAAAAGGAAGAAACAGCGCGGCATTGATGGGAGAAAGGAAACATTCAACGAGATTCTGAACCTGTACAACAGGCTCAGGAAAGCCAAGAATCAGATAGTGGAATTTGAGCAGGAGGATGAAGGTATATTATGACTGAAACCGAATTTATAGATGTTGGTGAACTGAGGAACACAGTGAGGAGAATAGAAACTGCCATTGGTAAGCGTGTAATAGGGTCAGAGAAGATAGTCAGGTTCATGTTCATTGCCCTGCTGAGCAACAATCACGTGCTTCTGGAGGGTGTCCCCGGACTTGCCAAGACAATGCTTGCCAGCGAGTTCTCCAGAAACCTATGCATGGATTTCAAGAGAATCCAGTTCACGCCCGATATGCTGCCTTCAGATGTAACAGGGACCATGGTCTTCAACCTTGAAGCCAAGAAGATAGAGTTCAGGAGGGGGCCAATATTTGCAAACGTGCTTCTTGCAGATGAAATTAATAGGACTCCGGCCAAGGTGCAGTCAGCCCTTCTGGAAGGAATGGAGGAAAAGAAGGTCTCAGTGGGGGGAGAAGATTACAATCTGCCTGAGCCGTTCCTTGTCATCGCCACGCAGAATCCCATAGAGCAGGAGGGAACATTCCCTCTTGCAGAGGCTCTCATGGACAGGTTTCTCTTCAGGTACATCCTGACATATCCCTCCAGGGAGGAAGAAATGGGTATCCTCAAATCACTCTCCCTGCCGGAAGAGGAAGTTCAGAACGATATTGATTCCAACAGGATTCTGTCCCTCAGGAAGGAGGTTTCAAAGATATACGCAAGCGACGAGATCATAACATACATTGTTGATATTATACGCACAACAAGAACCAATGATCTCATACTTGTTGGGGCAAGCCCCAGGACAACCGCAAAGTATCTTATGGCAGCAAAGGCAAACGCAATGCTCAACGGACGCGAATACGTGATTCCAGAGGACGTCAGGTTCCTGGCGCACGAACTCCTGAACCACAGGATAATGCTCCGGCCCGAGGCACTGCTGGAGAACGGAGGGGATGCCATGAGCACAGTCAACCGGGTTATTGACCGGGTTATATCGCAGGTAGCGACACCAAAATGATCAAGAAGTCCGGCTATGCTCTGATTTCAGCAGTTACAAGTGCGGTACTTGAGGCACTGTTCTTCGGATACAGGTACTTCATAATATTCTCCCTTGTACTGTTTTTTGTCATAGCTGCGGACATCATACTCTTCAACAAGGGGACGGCAACAGACCTGTTCAGGATAGAAATCGAAAGGTTCATCCAGGATGATCATGGCAGGAAACACCAGCCCAAGGAAATAAGGGTCAGGTTCACCAATCCCACGTCCAGAACAATAACCTTCCACTATTATGATACCCTTTCGGATGTGTTCAGGACAGATGGAGACTTCGAGGGTGAAATAGCTCTGTCCCCTGGGCAGACTGTGGAGAAGGCATATTCCATAGAATCCATAGCCATTGGGAAATACAGGATTGGCCCCCTCATAACCTACGTGCAGGACCCCATGAAGATATGCATCACCCGGTCCATTCTGGAGAAAATTGATGAGGTGAAGATAGGCCCTGCCCTTTCAGATATTTACACGCAGCGCAGCGAAAGACTCAGTAATTTCCTGTTCACTGCAGGCATGCACTATTCCAGGAAATCAGGGCAGGGTTACGATTTCTATGGGGTGAGGCAATATGTTGAATCCGACGATTTCCGCTATATAGTTTGGAGCAGGTACAATGGCGGCGACTATGAGGACCTCTTCATTAAGCAGATGGAGGAAGAGCGGCAGATCGACGTTTACTTTGTCCTGGATTACGGCAGTGGAATGAATCAGGGAACCACAACAAGGAGAATGTACGACACAGTGGTAACAAGCGTCCTTAATGCGTCTTATTCAATCATAAAGAATCGTGATGGTGTTGGCTTCCAGGTGATATCGTCCAGCCTCGATCACTTCATTCCTGCCCAGAAGTCGGAGGAACCCATAAAGAAGCTTGAGAAGCTTGTGGCGGAGATACGCCCTTCCGGCGACTTCTCCATTGAGTCTGCCGTGGAGAAAATCAGGAAGCGAATCAAGAAGAATGCTGTTGTGTTCATCATATCCTCCATGTCATTCCCTGAAAACTTTCATCCGCGTTCCCCAAGGGATTACCAGAGCGGGAGGCCGACGTACCTGTTCCTAGTTGACGGGTATGACTTTGTGGAGAAGCGTGAAGATGAGGTTTTCCGCAAGCTGATGATCAGCACGGCCAATAAGCAGAGACGCTATATCAAAGCTGTTTCGCACTTCTTCAATGGCATAGGCATAAAAACGGCAACAGCCAGTGAAAGGGACCTTCTGCTCAGGCTCATGGCTGAATATGGCTACGCTCGCACCCTTAATCTTGGAGGATAAACATGAAGGAACTCACAGTCAGGACGGTCATAAACGGACTAATAATGCTCCCATCAATAGTGCTGATCATCTATGTGGTTCCGCATCTCCTTGGAGATGTTTACCTGGCCCCTTTCATAGTACTCTCTTTGGTGCCGATCCTGTCACTCTTCGTACCGCCGAGGTTCAGGTCATATGTGAATCCGCTTGTAATACTCATAATTCTGATGTTGATCCTGATCTCCCTTGGTGTTGACGTTGGAAATAGCGGAGCCCCCAACTTCTTTTCATGGTTCAGTTCATATGTACAGTCAAGCAGGCTGCTGTCCCATCTTGTAATACCGTTCACTCTCCGCACCTTCATTACCTTCAGCATGGTAATCAGCGTCACTGCAACAATTGGCGGCATAAAGTCCGGCACCATACAGCGTTCCATATCATACCTGGTACTTTCCCTGCTCCCTCTTCTTGATCAGGTTTTTGTGTTATATCTCATGGCCCGGTATTCATACTCATATGCTGCAGCCTACACGCAGGCATATGAGATGCAACTGGTATCATGGATTGCCCTGATCTTTACAGGTTCCACGAACATCGATGGACAGAGATTCCCTCCTCCTCTGCAGGAATATTCTTTCCCTGTAAATCCCGTTATGATGGTTGCCCTGATCATATCGCTTGTTGCAATAATATCATACTTCGTGTTTGTCCAGGAAAAGCGGTTCAGATCGGAAGCTCTCGGCGGGATTGGTGCGGCAGCAGTACTGGGAGGAATCATAGCGTTCATTGTCTTTGCTGTGGACCAGATGGTATCTTCCCTCGGTTTCCAGATACTTGCTGTTGCAATTGCAGTATTCATAACAGCAATCTACGTTGTAAGAAGTTCGCCAGAAAGAAAAATGAAGAAGCTTGGAAAGCTTCCCAGAACGGATAAATGGTAGAATCCAGGATTATCCAGCTTACAGACGGGCGTATCAGGCGGCTTCTCGCACTTGAAACCGGTGAAGGCGGATGTATTTTTCATAAAAGTTTGCCATGTTTCCTGCCAGTTGATGCTGCAGTGGGTGTAATGATTCTTCTCCAGTGTAAGTAATGGCAAAGCCATGGGCATCATGCTTCTGGATTTCTTCGGGACTAATCGGAATCCATTCCTCATGGTCCCTCTATTTCAGATGAATCTACTGGTTTTCAGAGCAAATAGGGTTTGAGGTCACTTTATTACTCCAATTGGAATATCACCCGCATGAAAAGCATGCTGATTCGCAACGCAATTATTGTTTCACAGGACATCAACAGGTCAGTCTTCAGGGGAAACATACTGATCGAGGGAAACAGGATCGCCTACACAGGACCGGAAGAGAAGGGTGCAGACGAAATCATCGATGGAACAGGCAGTATAGCGATGCCAGGGATGATCAACACACACTGCCATGTGGCAATGACGCACCTGAGGGGGCAGATTGATGACGTGCCCCTGTCCAGTTTCCTTGAAAGGACATTCAAGCTTGATGGCGAAAGGACTGAGAAAGGACTTTACAACTCTGCACTTCTTGGAATCAGGGAAATGGTGCATTCCGGTGTAACGTCATTCCTTGATCTATACTACTCGGAGGACGTGATTGCCAGAGCAGTTGAAAAAGCCGGTATCCGGGGCTTCCTGGCCTGGAATACCCTTGATGAGGACAAGACAACCCAGAAGGGGAATCCCGTGAAGAATGCCCATCATTTCATAGGTGAATTCAGGGGACGCGATCTGGTAACTCCAGCCATAGGCGTTCAGGGAATCTACGTGGCTGGCGATGAGACCTACCTCTCCGCCCTGGATGTGGCGGACAGGGAGGATACAATAATACATGGCCACCTTGCCGAGACCCGCGAAGAGGTTTACAATTTCGTAAAGGCTTCGAAAGGCGAAAGGCCAATAGAGCATCTCTCAAAAATCGGCTTCCTTGGCCCAAGGTTCATTGCGGCGCATTCGGTCTGGGCAACACTCAATGAGGTCAGACTGCTTTCGAAGGCATCAGCCAGCGTCTCATGGAATCCTGTCAGCAACGCAAAGCTTGGCGTCGGGGGAATTGCGCCCATACCTGAATACCTGAACAATGGCGTTACCGTGTCCATCGGATCGGACAGCACTGCTTCAAACAATTCCCAGGACGTGATCTCCTCAATGAAATTCGGTTCAATCTGGGTCAAGAATGATCGGTGGAACCCTGCATCAACAAATGCCCAGATGCTGCTGGATATGGTTACCGTGAATGCTGCTGCCTCCCTGAAGAGAAAGGACATTGGGGTCATCGCACCAGGAATGCTGGCAGATATAGTTCTAATGGACGCCGGGAATCCAAGGATGGCTCCAACCACAATCAGCAATGCAGTTTCAAATATTGTGTATTCTGCTGATACATCATGCGTCAGCGATGTAATAGTGAACGGTGTAATTCTGAAAAGAGGCGGATCACTCCTGCGGCCTGCATATGAGGATTTGCCCTTTGAAGATTACAACTGATTTTTCCCATTTATTATGCGTATTCCGCAATAGAAAATATATAAAGAGAGAGACCATTACGAAAAGAATCACATGAGCTGGCAGGAAGCCGAAGTTAGAGAACTCAAGGTAGGAAGATACATGCTTGTAGACGATGTACCGTGCAAGATAGTTGACATTACAATGTCCAAACCAGGGAAGCATGGTGAAGCAAAGGGAAGGATTGTGGCCATAGGAGTGTTTGACGGACAGAAGAGAAGTGTAGTTTACCCCGTCAAGCATAAGGTCAAGGTACCAATAATAGAAAAGAAGAACGCCCAGGTTCTATCCATTGCAAACAATGAGGCTCAACTGATGGACTCGGAGACATTTGAGACATTTGTTGTTCAGCTTGATCCCACGGAGATCGAACGGGTAAAACCCGGAACGGAGGTATCCTATTGGGAAACAATGGGTGTCAGGAAGATAATGTTCCAGAACTGAAAGATCTGTTTTCACACAGGAAAATCGCCGACGCTGTGTCGCCTTACACAGAGGCTCGGTATGTGGTCTTCGGGGTGCCATTTGATGGTACCTCCAGCTTCAGGCGGGGATCGAGGCTTGCTCCTGATACAATAAGGCTTGCCTATGATAATCTTGAATCCTTTGAGTTTTCATACGGTGTGGATTTCCTGTCTGCAGGAATCTGTGACTTGGGCAACCTGCAGGTAGGCGAGGACGTATCGGAAGTGGTTGACACCGTTGAAAGTGTCACGGGCACAATGATGAGATCCGGCAAGGTACCGGTAATGCTTGGAGGTGAGCACTCGGTAACTGTTGGTGCCGTCAGGAACATTCCAAAGGATACAGTGATGATCATCATAGATGCCCACTCAGATTTCAGGGAGGAGTATATAGGAAACAGGCTGAATCATGCCTGTGTCACAAGAAGGGCCCTGGAAATACTTGGTGCTGGAAAGATATTCTCAATAGGCACCAGGTCTGTATCAATGGAGGAATACAGATCGGAGGAATGGTCAAAGGTCAGGTTTTTCACGGCAAATGAGGTCAGGTCCAAGGGTATTGAATCTGCCATTCAGGAAATAGAATCAAAAAATCCTTCCAGAATATACTTTTCCATAGACATGGATGGTATAGACCCATCGGAAGCTCCTGGCGTGGGAACACCGGAACCTTACGGTATAAGTGCTGTTGACGCGAGGTCCCTCATCACCCACTTCGCCAAGAGGATCATAGGTTTTGACGTGGTTGAAATGACGCCAGTGTATGATAACGGCAACACGTCAATGCTTGCGGCAAAGCTCATCCAGGATTTCATTGGTTCCAGAGAAAGCATGCAGTCACTCTTCTGATCCATGCGCGGACCTGCAATCAGCGGATTGGAATCTTGAATCCAGTCCTATTTTCAAGTTCTCTTATTCCGTCACGGACAAGATCTTCCCTTCTGTTCCTGACGCCATAAGTAATCCAGTATACAGGTACCATCCTGTGATAGAATTCAATTCTCCTGATTGGATCGATACCTGCAAGTTCTCTCTGGTTCCTGATGAGCTGCAGGCCGATCCTTTCATTGAATAGCATGGAGGCATAATCAAAGGCCGGATCCCCAATCATGCAGTCCCCCCAGTCTATTATCCCTGATATCCTGAGTGAATGTGTATCCCATATGAGATTCCTGGGATCAATATCACCATGAATCAGTGCAGGTCGGAATTCGAAATTTGAATCATCGTCAACAAAGGTTATGATCTGGCTCTCCAGATAGCTTGAAAGATGGTCATTCAGGATTGGGAAGACCGTTTTTCTCAGATCCTGAAGAAATCCTGCATAGAAGTCTCGCCACCCTGGGCCGTTCAATGAGGAGATTCCACATTTGTTGAGGCCGGGCGGCATATGATGATGGATTGCTGGCAGTATGCGCGTCATCTGCGTCCATACCGAGGTTTCCATGTCCCTTGAGAGCGGCACTGCATCTTCAATGGTAATTCCCTTTATGGCCCTGTAGGAAAGGACCTCAAATGGTTTACCTCTGAATTTCTTCATAACCAGCGCGATCCTGTCGGGAACAAGGCTGCCAAGAAGGGGCTTAACTGACTTAAGTACGCAGTATTCCTTTTCCAGTTTCTTACAGCTATCCGCAAGCGGTATCTTTACAACGCTGCCATTTTTCAAGAACAGAACCCTGCTGTCCCAGCCATGGTTATCAAGACTAGATCCTGATAAATCAGTTTCGGGAAAGAGTGATTCAAAAATTTTTAGGGGATTTTCCCTTTCCATCAGAGATTAAAGACCAAGTTTTCCTGCCAGATCCTTGCCCTTTGAGATTTCTATGCGGCAGGGTGTAGGAAGTTTCATGGAGGCCTTATGAAGCGCATCCCTCATTTTTCTGGCTTTGTCCGGGGACGTGCGGCCCACCATTATAATATCATCAGTATGTACACGGGCAGCGGTGCCGACCGGTCTGCCGAAGGCAGCCCTCATTCCACTTGATATCCTGTCTGCGCCTGCTCCTGTTGCCATCTTGTGTTCCCTGATAACCTGGTGAGGATATGGTCTTATCTGCAGGAAGTAGCTGTCTGGGCTTGATCCTTCAAGCATTTTTCTGTTCACGGACACCCTTGCAGCCTCAAGTGCTATATGCCTGATCTGGCATGATTCCTTGGCTATGAGCCTGAACTCTATTTCAAAGTCTTTTTTCTGGTTTCCCTGAACAAAGTTTGTGATCTTCGGATAAGGAACGCCGCCCATAAACTCTCTTCTCGTGTAGGCAGGCCCTGTAATTTTGCTATACATTCTGGCAGGTTTAGTTACCATTGAAGTTCTAACCAGAAGCTTTTCAGGATATAAAAACTCAGCGTTTCCTGTGCACAGTTTTTATGGGCCCGTTAACCCGTTTCAAGATCGCAACGTCCAGCAGCCTCTGCGGGTACCCATATAATGATTATATCTCCTGCCACAATACCATTGTATGGATAAAAAGAAACTTTTGGACGTTGCACACATATCATCAAGGGGATCGTCCTTCAGGATAACTCTGCCAAGGAAGATTGTGGAACGTCTCGGCTTGAAGGCTGATGACATAATCGCATTTTATGAGGATGATGGAATCAAGATAGATAAAATTCAGTGAGCATCAGGATTATAGCCAGGCCTGCCATACCGCTGTGTGCCACGGAACAGTCTTACCAGTGATTCAGCAAGGCTGATTGCAAGCAGTTTTACATTTAGCACTGGCTGGCTTGGGCTCAGCTTTACCTTTCCCCTCATAGCTGAACACCTTGGTTTCTCATATACCTTCATAGGCATTATAGGGCTGGCAAGCTCCCTGCCATTTCCTGTTGTAGCTTACGTATACCGCAGGGCAGGATCAAGGCTGATGAGGGCTGGCGTCAGTGTGCCCCTGGCCATCCTCCTGGCCATGTCTGTGGCCCTCCTCTTTGGATATAGATCATACTTTCTTCCCATAGCCATAATTGCAAGCTTTTTTCAGGCTCCCTGGTGGATATCAAGCGAGATTGCACTGGGTTCTCTTCAGGGATCCAGGAATGCTGAAAAGTATTCCATCGCCTGGGGTATTCCCAATGCAACATCACCTGCCGTCATGGGGGTGATCATTGGCCTTTATGGGTTCAAGTATGTGTTTCTCATTGCTGCTGCAGCCTTTGCCATATCAATGGCCACCACTCCACGGATGAAATATAAGGAAGAAACTGCATCCGGGGAATCTCCAAGACTAAGCTACATATTTCCTCTGTTCTATGCCGGCATATTCTCAGGTTTTCTGTATTTTGTAGTGGAACCGCTGCTGAAGGCTAACGGTTTCCCATATTACCTTATAGGTGGAGTTACCGCAACCTACGGGGCAGTTGTTGCATTGGGCTTTGTTGTGCTCAACTTTGTTCCTGATCTCAAGATATGGCAGTATGGTGCAATTTCATCCCTGCTGCTCTTTCCTGCTTTATTCCTCGCGTTCAAGGTCACCCTCCCAATTATTGTTGCAGTATCAGCCATTTCTGGCCTGGGGGTTTCAATCAGCATGTCAAAGATCCTGGCGTATATATCAAAAACTTCAGACACCAAGACTGGGGTCTTCTATTACGAATCTACATTCGGATTCGGCTTTATTGTGGGTTCTCTGGGTGAGGATGTTCTTTATCAGTATTATGGTATATGGACAATAATTCCACTTTTCTCAATGCCCCTTGCATACGGCATATACCTGATTATCAGGGAATACCGCCATATATCAAGTCTTCCAGGCAACTCATGACATATCCTTTGCTGAGGCATGCTTGAGTTATGATTCAGGCACCAACAATGCTAGGTTCAAAGTTGAAAGTGACGGGTATATACAAGTTTCCACAGTCCGTATTTTGGCGGGCCATTTTTATTCATGCCATCATAGAACTTTGTGGAAATATTCATGCTTCATTCTCTGCGGAGCTGCCGTTCTCTTTCTCAGGACTTTCTTAGTTCCACCCTGACATTTGGCACTTCCACGGAATCCCGGGGGATGTCCTTTCCACACTTAGTGCATTTGAGGCTCATGTCAGGGTTCACATGAAACGTGGTATTACCGCAATCGGGGCATGCGGACCTTATGAAGAGCTCTGTCTCAGGCACGTTCCTGGTTTTCGGCACCCTGTTGACATTATCCCGGCTTCTTGATGCTGCTACAGAGGCGGAATATTTGAGCCCCATTCCCATGAAGACATATGCTCCCAGGAAGCCGAGGTAGATCAGCAGCACCGTAAGTATTATTGTACCGACAGAAGATGAAATGAGCGCGGAGGCTGTAACATTGATCATTGAGATTGAAAAATTTGCAAGAAACGCACGCAAAAAACCACTTCTCAGGAATATTGCATTCAGGACAAAAAGAGAAAGAAAATCCGTGAAAATGGCTATTGCTGGACCTCCAGATACAATAGAGAATATCAAAGCCACAACAAGAGATATCACAAGAGTTTCTCCAGTTCCCGGTGTTGCAGATATAAAGTTCTTCAAGCTGAGTTTTCCAGTAGCATACAGGAGCACTGCGATTGCAACAGCCAGTGGCAGGAGCTGGAAAAGAATGCTCTGCATCAGCACCTGAGAGGAATAGGCCAGCGCAACCACCGATGGATTCGCGGAATCGAACGGGAACACCTCAGACAGGGCAGGGTTTGCGTATTCTATTACCTCAGAAACAATTATCTCAATGAATACAAAAACCAGGAGATATCTGTAGAACGCATCGCTTCGGGTGTTATTGAACGATCTTACATTCCTCTCTTTCTGGTTGAATAGCGAGAAAAGGGCCAGTCCAACAACTGCGGCTGTTGGAATTATTATGGCCGCAGCAAGATAAGTTGTGGCAGTTATGTTAAAAATAAAGAAACTGGATGCCGGGTGTCCATAAAGCGGGAGTTTTGTGATGAAGATATCTGGAATGGCAATTAAAAAGGAGATTATGGCAATGGCTATGAGCAGGTATCCTGAATATCGGACTATCCTGGACTCCAGCTCAGCCCCATTTCCCGGCATTTTTCACCATTATTCCGTTGAAAGAGTTATGTTGATTCTCCTTCCAATCTTTCCCTTGATCAGTGTGGTCTTGTATTCCACCTTGCCCACTTCCCCGGTTCTAGCCACATTTGTTCCAAACTCCAACTGGGACGGGACTCCCTCAAGGTCCATTATCCGTATGTTCTGGAGGTCCGGTACCCTTCCCTTGCAGATTTTCATCATGTCAGCATCTTTTATGAATTCATCTCTGGGAATGTATCTGAATGAAGTTTCCCGGTCTGCAGAAAGGACCTTATTCACTTCCTGGAAAAGGCTGACAACGTCATCGTTGGATATTTCATCTTTTTCAAGATCAAACCATGCCTGATCATCATATGTCTGATTTATTCTGGTGGTAGCGCCGAACATGCTGTACGTAAGGCCACTGATAACTTTCAGGGCAGTTCTGAATCGCATGTGCATATACCTTACGTCCCAGTCAAGCACCTGATGGACCTTCTTTCCCTTGGTATCATCAGGAAAAGTGTCATGCGACATCAGGTGAACGTTGTCACCATCAGACCATGTATCAACTATGACGTACTCTCTTCCGTCAATAATTACTTTCCCCCTGTCGTTGGGCTGCCCATCCGAAGTTGGATAGAAGACCGTCTGATCTATGACAAGGTCCGTGAATTCGAACCATGATGCTGTACTATCACATTCTTTCTGATACTGATTTTCCAGATAAACCAATCTGGTTTCCATGGGCTCTTAAATGCTCTGAAATATTTATAATATCGTTAAGAGTTTGAGGGATGCTGTAAAACTCCCATGCTTCAGCATGGTGATACATGGACTTCCCTCAACGGAAAAAATGTACTTATTTATCTGGATAATATCATATGAATGCTTCAAACTCTCAGGATCAGGATATAATGAAGATCAGAGAGTGCTCATTGAGAAGCTTTCGGATCTACAAGATTTGTCTGGAATCATTTCCCTGAGAATAGGACCCTTGAATATCATGATAACAGAAAATCCATATCTGATTCTGACACGATAAATGATCTGAAGAGCCTGAAGAAAGATCATGAATGGCTCAATGAAATAAACTCCCAGTCGCTTCAGCGGGTTCTCATGAAACTCCACACATCATTCAGATCATTTTTCGGGTATAATACATCCTATCAAGATTTCCGTTCCAAGAAGGGCAGCCAGTATTTCATCGTGCCACAGCACTCTTCATTTGACTAGCAGGGAATGCATTTTTCCAAGTTCAAAAAGGCAATAAAATTCAGGGATAAATCAACAGTTCCAGAGAACAAAAACAGATCATCATAACGAGGGGCGTTGATGGTCATTATGCATCAATACATCATGAATCAGAAGAAGAACCGCCTAAGGGCACAGGCATTGTTGGCATTGACATGGGCATCACTTATTTCATGACCGCATCAGATGGATTGCAGGTTGAACCCCTCAACGCCTTAAGGAAAGCTGAAAAGAAGCTCATAAGAGAACTGAGGAAGCTGTCCAGAAGGAAGAGGAGCTCGGAAAACAGTAAGAAGCAGATTGTGAAGGTTCAGAAGCTGCACCAGCAGATCAGGATGCAAGGACAGATTTCAACCACAAGGTATCAAGCGCCATAGCCAAGCATTATGATACCGTGGTTATTGAGGATCTGGGCATACGGGGAATGCAGAGGAATCACAGGGTGGCAAAAAGCATCACCGACCAGGAATGGTATCGGTTCAAGCAGATGCTACGATACGAGCTGGATTGGAGAAATACCCAGCACATTGAGATTGAGAGATTTGATCCCTCATCCTGGATGTGTTCTAAATGCGGTAATATAAAGCATGATCTAAAACTGTCAGATCGCGCATACCACTGCGATGGATGCGGTCTCACCATGGACAGGGATCTTAATGCAGCAATCAACATCCTCAATAGTGGATTGATCAAGGTAGGGCAGGACATATCCAAACTCACGCCTGTGGAAAGTGCTACAGCGGCGGAACTCCTGAAAGGAGGTCTAAGAGTTACCGCTCCATGAAGCAGGAACCTCAGACCTTTCAGGGCGGAGGATGTCAGAATATCTGTGTCCCGACAGATCAGCAACCTGACATAACTATTTTAGATTGGCAGCTATTGCCCAGCGTGGACTCCGAAAACCTGACATTCCTCTACGGACTTACCAGGGAAGGCATCAAACTCGATCTGTCGGTCACCAGTGAATTTGCTAGGCTGCTGGGTGAACCGCAAAATGAATTCAGCAGTGTACATGTGGCTGGAACAAATGGCAAGGGTTCAACTTCTGCTTATGTCTACAACATCCTGAGGCGGAAGTACCACACTGGACTGTACACATCCCCTCATCTTGTCAGGTTCAATGAGAGGATAGTTTTTGACAGGGAGTTGATTCCGGACAAATATCTTGAGGAATTCGTGGAGACTTACAAAAAAATTATCATGAAGCTCGGAGAGTCAAAGAGGAATCCCACATTCTTTGAGGTAACAACTCTACTGGCTTTCAAGTACTTCGCAGAGAGAAAGGCACAGTACGCCTCGGTAGAGGTCGGCCTCGGAGGACGCCTTGATTCCACGAACATAATTACTCCTGAGGTGAGTATAATCACCCAGATCGGATTTGAACATGCTGACAAACTTGGATGTTCCCTCACATCAATTGCAATGGAGAAGGGGGGTATCATAAAGCCAGGGAAACCCGTCATCCTGGGTGATGGAAAACCGGAGGTGGTTGATGCCATAAGGCGGATTTCGCAGGTGAGGGGTTCTCCGCTCATACTTTCATGGAAGGAGGCCACCATATCTGACATTGAATCTGATATTTCCGGAAGCCGTTTTGTCCTTGGCACACCTAAAAATGAATACAGGATATCAACCTCACTGGCCGGGAAGTTCCAGGTGAAAAACGTCACAAACGCCATTCTGGCAATTGAACAGATGGATGATCTCCGCATCACAAGAGGGCAGATTGAAAAAGCAATAGCTGCCACGAGATGGCCCGGCAGGATGGAAATCATACGAAAGGATCCAATACTTATGGTTGACTGCGCCCACAATCCTCCCGCCGCAAATGCCCTGGCACAGGCATTTTCGGAATCCCATCTTCCAGAGCCGGTACTTGTCATAGGGATGCTTTCCGACAAGGATATCTATTCCTTCCTGCATGCTGCCAGGAAAATCTCCAGCAGGGTCATATTCACAATACCGGACGAACCACAGCGTGCTGTTCCGCCTGAGAAGCTTGCTGAGATAGGCCGGGCAATCTTCACAGATGTGAAGATTATTCACGACCCCGTGGAGGCATACAGGACTGCCATGGAATCCTCCCCAATAACACTGGTTCTGGGCTCCATGTATCTTGTTGGGGTGGTTATGGCAAAGGAAAAGGTTCCGGTAATGCCTTTCCATGATGATTAATCTTGTGGTATCCTTTCTAGTTACAGAGCGGGTCAAAAAAGGTTTTAGTACTCCCTATGGCTTCGATATTCTTACCGGTAGTTACCATGAATCTCTTCTCTAAGTTTTCAGCTGAATCCCCACTTATCAAGGGCGACCTGGAGAAGCTGAGTGGGTCCTTCATGCCCAATTCTTTCCCCCACAGGGAAAAAGAGATAGATCATATGGTGATGGTTCTGAGCAGCATTATGCGGGACATGAAGCCATCCAATATGCTGCTTTACGGGAAAACCGGGACCGGGAAGACATCCACGACCTCATATGTTACATCAATGCTGAAGGAAGCCGCTGAGGACAGGGTAAATGTGTGTTATGTCAATTGCCAGATTTACGATTCCCCGTATTCAATACTTGTCACCATTGTTAACTCAATATCCACGGGAACCCAGGACCAGATCCCGCCAATGGGATGGCCAATGGACAGGATCTATGGCGAATTGGTCACGAGAATGAATGCCCAGAAATCCTTCTATGTCCTGGTGCTTGATGAAGTGGACAAACTCATACAGAAGAACGGCAGTGACGCCCTTTACGTGATCCTCAAGATCCTTGATGACACGCGCATGTCCAGGGCATCAATAATAGGGATAACCAATGATGCCAATTTTCTTGATACGCTTGATCCCCGGGTTAGGAGTAGAATGAACCAGGAGAGCATAATGTTCTCATCATACAATGCCCAGCAACTCAGGGACATAATCGCATTCAGGCTGGAAGGAATAGTCAAGGAAGGCGCAGTTGATGAATCAGCAGTGAATCTGTGTTCCGCAATAGGGGCACAGGAGCACGGGGACGCAAGGAAAGCACTGGACCTCATGAGAATATCCATTGAAATTGCCATAAGGGAAAACAGGGAAAAGGTCACAGACAGGGAGGTTTATGAGGCCAGGGACAGGTATGAGATGAACGTGGTGCACGCCGCCATTACCAGCCTCCCATTGCAGTCAAAGATGGTACTTCTCAGTGCTGTTGTTACCCAGGAGCTCAGCAAGAGACTGATGATCACCGGCGAGATATACGAGAATTACAGGAATATCTGCACAGAGCTGGGATTCATACCCCTGACATCCAGGAGGATAGGAGATATTCTTTCCGAGCTTGAGGAATTCGGGCTACTGTCGGCAACCACCAGAAGCATGGGAAGATACGGAAGAACTAGATTTATACGTGTTATGGGCGACCCGGACCAATACAAGCACTACCTCATGGAAGATGAGAACCTGTCGCATTTCATGGGGTCAAAAATCACAAGGCAATCACGCTTCGAGAATCTTGACGGTGTACAGAAGGGAATGAATCTTGATACAATGGATCGGGCCCTTTCCGATTTCGCAGATGGCGAACCCGACAGGGGATGAAGGCGTCAGGTTCAGTTGCTGTTTCGTTCTTTTCCGCCGCTAATTTCAGTTCATTGGATGCAGCTCATCCAGGATAAATGAAGCACATGTCATCCGCGATTTTTACCAGCTTCATGCCATGATCACGTGCAAAGTCAGCTGGTGCCTCAGTCCAGTCATAATTGTCCACAATGATGAGGAATCTCCTCTTCAGGTGAGGCAGCGCTGTGGAAAGCTCAAATTTCACGTGATCATATGTGTGCTCTGAATCATGGAAGAATATATCAATCAGGCCTATCTTGGAGAGGCTCTGCTCAAGGGTGTTCTCAGTATTTCCTATTATAAGATGCCACCTTTCCCTGAGTTTGTCCCCAACCAGGAATCCTACGGGTTGCTGTTCATCCTCCCCATATTTTTCTCCCAGATCAAAGCTCCACAGTTGCCCGGAAAAATCCCTGGACGCTTCAAGTATAACTGCGCTTGAACTCCCGGGTCCAACCCCAGTCTCAACAGTTACCTTGGACCTGAAATTTTCAACGGCTGCGTAGAGCCAGCACATCTCTGTGTAAGAAAGCTGCCAGTAGTTTTTCCCTCCAATCCTGGAATCAATATGGTCAAGCAGTGAACCTGCTGCAGCAAAAGACCTCTCTATGTTATCACTGTCAGCTTCCATGTATTCAAGCAGTTCTTCCTTGCCTTTGAAATCAGGTTTTATTTGCATGCAGCAATCATGCCACAATGGTCCATGAATTTATTTATTATTGTGTTGTCATAAGGTCATAATTCTCATGTTGTATTTTCCAGTGCTTGCGGGGATAGGTATGCTTCTGGGGATATCCCTTGCTGGCCCGCCGGGCCCCATAACAGCGATTCTGGTGCAGAGGTCCCTGAAATCAGTTTTCAGGGGCATGGCTGTTGGATTTGGTGCCATGACTGCAGATTTCATTCTCATGATCATAATTACTGTATTTGGCAGTGTCCTGGACCTTAAATCCTATGACAGGTACATCTACGTACTTGGGGCCGTATTCTTCCTTTACCTTGCATTCAGGATAGCAGCTGCTGACGATGCATCACAACAATCCAGTAAGGCAGGATCAGGTTATCTTGCCGGATTAACCATTGGACTGGTGAACCCCATGCAGATAGCCTGGTGGCTCACTGCAGGGCTCAGTATCCTGCAGAAGTTCGGGATCATAACCATCATATTCCTGTTTGTTGGAATCGTAATCTGGATATTCTTTCTGTCTGAACTTGTAAACAGGGCTTCTCTCAAATACGAGCATGAAGTCATCCTTGGCGTCAGAATATTCAGCATATCCGCTCTGGCACTCTTCGGAATTCTGTTTCTGTTCCTTGGAATCACAGCTATTGTGTAAGTGCTGCTATGATATTGATCAGTGGACAAGTATCTGGCCCCTGCTAAACTGTGTGGGAAAATTTTTTCTTCAATGCATAAAATTAGGGGTAGAAAATTAAAAATTTAAAAAAAGGTAGGAATGTTCAGATCAACTTTTCAGCGAATGTACCGTATGGGTCAACAGGAGTGTAGCCGTCTTTTCCCGTAACTATCTGCTGGGAAGGCGGATAGTCCAGATAATTCGGTACAAACTCGTTAAGCCTCTTGGTGAAGCTGGGCACTGCCCTGTTATCGTAGAAAACTCCTGTCGGGATGCGGTCTCCCCATTCCATTCCCTTTGTGTACGCTTTCTGGAATTTCTCTTCTGCTGTGTTCTCGTTCCCGGGAGTGATGATCGGATCCCAGTTCTTGTCTTCCTCTTCCAGCTTGTAAACTCTCTGCCTGTACCATTCCATTGTGTTGACATTGTTGTATGTGGGGCATGGTTGAAGAACATCAATCACGGCAGAGCCGTCGTGCATCACAGCCATCTTTATGAGATCCTTGAGCTGCTTCATGTCAAAGCTGAATCCCCTTGCCACAAAGGAGTAGCCGGATGAAAGAGCCAGGGTGATCGGGTTGACCTTGCCGAATACATTGGGTCTTGCCAGGCTCTTGGTCTGCTCGCCAAGCTGCATTGTTGGCGCTGCCTGGCCTTTGGTGAGACCGTAAACCTCGTTGTCATAGATTATAAGTGTTAACCCCGTGTTCCGTCTCCCTTCGGCAACAAAATGGCCTGCTCCAATTCCAAGCATATCCCCATCACCGCTGGGCACTATTACCTTCAGGTTGGGATTAGCCAGTTTAACTCCAGTGGCAAATGGTATTGATCTGCCATGAAGCGTGTGTACCCCGCCCATGTTAAGATAATGTGGGGTCTTTCCGGAGCATCCTATACCTGATATGGCAACAACATCATTTCCATTCAAGTTCAGTTCAGACAGTGCCTGGGAAATTGATGTGAGTATTCCGAAGTCCCCACAGCCAGGGCACCAGTCCACAGTTACGTCATTTTTAAAATTATGCGCCATTCTGTAACACCTCTATTTCATTTTTGCTTTTGCCGGAATAGATATCCTTAGCAGCTTTCAGTATCTCATCCTCAGTCATATGCCTGCCGTTGTACTTTAGAATTGATTTCTCAATGCTGATTCCGGTATTCAGTTTTATTACCATTGCAGCCTGTGCCAGCATGTTGCTCTCCACGTCAATTACAAGCTTGGCCTTTTCCAGAACCTTCTTCACAAATTCAGACGGAAACGGCATGAACATCTTCAGATAAAGCAGGTTAGCGCTGATTCCCTCCTGCTTCAGGTCCTCCATTACATCCAGAATGGGGCCCTTCTGGCTACCCCATGTGACGAATGTAATATCCGCTTTGTCCGGGCCATAGAGTACGGCCTGGTCATTTGCCGGGATTTCCCGAAGTGCGGTTTCCAGTTTCATGAATCTCTTCCTCATCTGGGAATCCCTCATTTCCGTGTCCTCAGTTACATGACCAAGTTCATCGTGTTCATCGCCAGTCATCCAGAATATGTCCTTCCCCAGAATTCCCATTTCTGATATTCCAGTTTCAGTCTTAAGGCTGTACCTGTGGAAATCTGGTGATGGGACAGTCTTGAGCGTCTGCGGCACCTGAACCCTCTTGAGGTCAATGTCAGGAACCATATCTGTTGAGTTTGCGAGGTTCTTGTCAATTAGGTGTATTACTGGCAACTGATATCTCTGTGCGTAATTGAGGGCCTTCATTGCATCATAAATGCACTCTTCAACATCTCCAGATGAAATGACGATTCTCGGAAATTCTCCATGACCTGTGTTCAGTGCAAACAGAAGGTCAGACTGGCCATTTCTTGTAGGAAGTCCGGTACTGGGCCCGCCTCTCTGGTAAAGCGTAACCACAAGGGGAACTTCGTCCATTCCAGCAAATCCTATGCCTTCAGCCATCAGTGAAAAGCCTGGGCCACTGGTGGCTGTGGAGGTTCTTGCACCTGTTAATGCTGCACCCTGCGCCATGGTAACAGCTGATATTTCATCCTCAGTCTGAACAACAACGACTCCACCTCTTTTCAGGCGATTTTTCTCTGCTTCTATGAATGAGTACTCCTCATGTTCCTCCAGAATGGTGCTCTCATCGCTTGCGGGAGTTATGGGGTAATAGGTCTGCAATCTCAGACCGCCCATCAGTTTGCCTATGGCGGAACCATCATTCCCTGTTATGAGGAATCTCTGCTTCTTCTGCAAAGTCTTGAGAGGCTTGCCTGCCAGGCCATTCTCGTTGGCGTATCTGTATGCAGCTTCCACGACTCTTACGTTTTCAGCCACTACTTTTTCCTTATTTGAGAAGACCTGCTTTATTGCCTCTACTGTGAATTTTTGGTCTAAGCCCGATATTGAAAGTGTCACAGCCGATCCCAGTGTGTTGAAATATCTTGCAGCCGGACCTTCAGCGTTGGCAGAAGCCACAACATCGTTGAATGGAATTGGCATGGGGATGCCTCCTCTGCTTTTCATGTAATCTACTGCACCCTTCACGGTGTTTGGGAACTTTGCCGCGTCCAGAGTCTCCTTGATTCGTCTGGCTGTGTCGCGCATGATCATCCTGGCCTGTGCCAGATCAGAGCTTTCGAAGCTCCGGTCATAAATTATCTTGGTACCGGGTCCAACATCCTCGAGATGCTCAAAAATGGTGTCGGCATCAAGAGCTACTATGATATCCACAGGATACTTCAGCGATCTTGGGCGATCTTCCTTCACCCTGAGATGGTTGTAACTGTGCCTTCCCTTTATGTTTGAGTGGTACTCCCTTACGCCAAAAACATTATAACCAGCTTCCGCAAAGGCCCTGTTGATCATGTTGGATGAAGTGTCTATACCTCCACCCTGGGGGCCTCCAATTGCTACATTTAAATCCATTGGACTTTCGCCTTTCGGATGGAGATTATAAACGAATTAAAATATTTTATCTGGCGAACCAGTCATATATTTGTTAGAATGCATAATACTGATTGTTTCATGAACGGCGCACTGAACGTGAATTCTCTTCTTTTTAATTTTTCAGGACATTTTTACACTTTTGGATTCAGGCTCTGAAAAAACTTCCTAACCGAACTTATGGGTTCACTGTGGTTCAAGAGTCTAAATTCAGCTTGTGAGAATCAGATACCGGGCACGTGGGAGCTGTACGATTTGAAAAGTTCAAAAGTACTCTTTCGGACGACATTTTCCTGTTTGCTGAATTTATAAATTCTGCTCTGTGCAGTATTTCATGAACATTTCACCATGCCCTTGCTCTCACCTCCACCAGTATTCCCAATTAAGATAACAGACAGCAAAAACCTGCAAATTCATTTATTGTACTGTTTAATATAGGTTCGAAATGATTGCACTCTATATTCTGCAAAAGGCCAATAAAGGCGTATTTGATCAGATCACTTCAGATGATATTCTGGGAAGGCAGACACTTAACATGAAAGAAGCCGTCAACTACATTCAAAATTCTGCCGATCTTATTGTATATTACGAGGGATCGGACGATGGCAGGAAGAGACTTGAGCAACTCTTCGGAAAATTTCTACAGAGATTGGCAGCCAAAACAGAAGAAGACGTAATAAAGCAGATCAAGGAAGAAGACTCCAGGGCTGAGGATGGAATGGGTTTCCTCTTCGGATAAATTCTCATTGTTAGTGGAGCATTTTCAATGATAATTTTGACCGGAATGCCAGGTTCGGGAAAGGACGAATTCGTGAAGGTTGCAAGGGAACTGGGTTATTCAGATGTTCATATGGGCGAGACTGTAAAGGAGTATGCTAAGGAAGCAGGGATACCGATGATAGACAGCGAAATAGGGCAGTTTGCCAGTGCCGAGAGAAAGGCGCACGGAATGGATATCTGGGCTAAGAGGACAGCGGAGCGTATCAACGATCCAGAGAAGACAATTGTTGACGGGCTCAGAAATATAGAAGAGCTTGAATTTTTTAAAAGACATTATGATTCTGTGATAGTTGTTGCAATTTACGCTAATAGGCAGGAACGTCTGAACAGAATATTGAAAAGAAATAGAATTGATGATGTCCGGAGTGAAAATGAACTGGAGATGAGGGATGGCAGGGAGCTCACTTGGGGTATCGGACGCACAATTTCACTTGCTGATCACATGTTAGTCAATGATGGCACTCTGGAGCAATTTCACAATAAAGTCAGGATTTTTCTCTCTTCGCTGGTCAGCAGTCATTCTTCATAATGTAATCCCTGACTGCAGTGAAGAATTTCTGTCCAACTGCCGAATTCCCATAAGTTTCCTGATCCATTTTTCTGTAGTAATAAAAGAGTCTTTCAGGATGCGGCATCATTCCAATAACATTCCCCTGGCTATTGGAAATTGCTGCCACTGAAGATACGGAGCCATTTGGGTTCCACGGGTATCCATCTATGGTTCCATCAGCAGTCGAGTACCTGAATAGAACCTGTCCGTTTTCCTCCAGTTTCGCAAGATTTCTTTCTGGTTCCATTATCCTGATCTTACCTTCAGCATGGGCGACCGGTATAAGATGATGTGAGCCAATTTCAAGGGTGGAGGACAAAATGGGATTATGGGTTTCAACCCGCATATAGGTATACCTGCATTCGTACCTGTTGGAATCGTTTGGGGCAAGCACTATCTCCCTGGACTGTCCCTGAGACCATCCAGGAAGGAATCCCATCTCAGTCAGTACTTGGAAACCATTGCATATTCCTATTACTGGCTTACCGTTATCAACAAATCCCGAAATATCCCTTAGGGCCGCATCCTCTAGCCTTCGTGCAAATATTACTCCAGCCCTTATGTAGTCACCCGCAGAAAAACCACCGGGAAGGAAAATAGCAGAGAAATCCTCAAGGCTCACCGATTTTCTCTTGAGCTCATTAATATGAATATAATGTGGTTCCAAGCCTACTCTGCTGAATGACTGGAAGGCTTCATATTCATTGTTTGTCCCTTCCATTCTGATTATGGCTACCTTTCTTGCAGCCACGGAAGACGTTTACTGTCCTCCCCTTCTCTCCTTAGCCTTCAT
>JAMCUV010000004.1 GCA_023379345.1 Thermoplasmatota archaeon | reverse complement strand
ACGTTCTGAGTCCAGAATGCATAACTGGAGTTTCCGAAGAGTGCAACGTTATCCAGAACCGCATTAAGCTGAATTGTCACACTGGTGGGTCCGTCATCAAGTGCGTAGAGATCCTGCAGATTTGACATATTGATTTCACCCATAAAACTGGATGTGGTCAGGTTGAACCCAGTATAATTTGTACCATTATACATGAGGCCATAGGCGCCAATTCCCATTGGGGCTGGGGCGGATGTGTATGATGGCCCTATAAGATTTCCAATTTTGTTGGCATGTTCATTAAAGTTTGGTAGATAGACATACTTGGCAGGAATGCCCCGGGAGGCAAGCTGTGCCATAACCCCAGACGCCCTGGCACTCAGGTGCGCCGGAGTTGTCTGAAGTGCGGAAATTGAGGCGGCGCTTGACTGGGGTGAAATTGGATGTTGAGGATTAGTGCTCTGCACCGCCATTACAGAAAAGGCACTGAGTACCATGACCAGCGCCACAATGACGGATATTGCTAAAATTAATTTGTTCCGTTTATTCATTTCCATAAATAATTACATGCGATATATGATATTTTAATCTTTTTTCCATCTTGCTGGGACACATGTCAGATCTAAAACCTCAATAGCATGAAACAGAATTGCAAATTTCTACGATACGGTTCTAAAATCCGCCAGAGAGATTGAAAACATCTTCCGATGTATTTCATAACCTAAAATCTTTCACATTTAAACCCGCATGAAACTTCTCCGATCAGCATTCCATTGTTACCTTCCCCATAACACCTCGTTTATGTACATATACTAAAGACCGGGGCAGAGATTATCCACCTGCTTTTTCGCAAACAAGCATAGGCACTCAAAGATAGGAATTCATAGGCCACTCAAGTATTCACAAGCTATGCAAAAATTCAGTTAACCAGTTTATACAAACAGTTCAGGCCTCTCCCGGCTTTAATATCTTGCTCTGAGTTAATGCTAAATTCTTATATTTCCATCTCCTTTTTCTGTAAGCATGGTGAATATCATTCTGGCGAGTTTTCTTATCATGGATGCATACACAAACTTTCCCGATCTTTTTGTTCTTCATACCTCTCAACCCACATCCGTTGAGAATGCGTGCAGGGTATCCGTGTATTTTTCAGTGGTTGTACAGTGGAATGTGATATATTCCTGTATTTTCCCATTTCAATCCTCATCATGGCATCAGTGAATTTCAATGTTCAGGTCAGATCTGACAGTTCTCTGAACCTTTTCTTCCTGGTCTCCTTGTTGCTTCCCCTATATGTAATATTGAGGGTATCGTCCGTTGCACAGTAATCTGACTTATCCTTGGCCATATCTAATACAAGATATACTTTAATGTTACAACAGTCAGTTTCCTACCCAATATCCTTCATTCACCACAGACTTGTCTTGTATTCGCACACAATGCAGCAAATTCCACAGGGACACATGATGAAAGATAAGAGACTCATGCGGGTTCACAGGACCTATCCTCAAGAACATGAACGCATTTCCCTGACAGTTCATGGTATCGGAACTGCCTAAAAAGAATATACAAGATCATATAATGGAATTGTTTACAAGGAGATGCCAGTCCAAGGGAGTTATTTACAGCGACATAGATCAGTTTTTTCCTGAACATCTAAGCGATTATCTAAAACCTTATCTAGAGGTTGGACTGACGCGCCTTACTTCTGAAGAGCTGCCCGACCTCGAAGTGATGCTCGATGAACTTAGAGACACCCTGATAGAGATTCTTGATTGAGTTGAAGACGCCCAATTGTGCCTGGTTTTAATTTATTGTGATGCCACGATAGTTGCTCATCCTTTCTCCTAGATTCTTTATTTAACTCATTAGGTATGTATCTGCCAGTCTCACTGCATCGGCTCCGGTCACATCCTAATTCATGAAATATGAGAGATAATGCCTCTTCCTTTCGCTATTACGGAATTGCATTTAGTGCGATGGATTTACTGCCAAATGATCAATTATCGCTATGGCTTCGACTGAGAAGCCATGTTTACAGTGCTTCATCTGTATTTCCTGAATCTTGGAATTTCGAGTTGTGCATTGCTGATCTTTTATATTTCAGGGCGAAGGGTCTGACCTTGCTATGATGTGTGTCATTTCTGCCCCCCAGTAAAATGAAATAGGATTATGCTTTGTTACAATGCAATTCTAAGATGGGTTAAGAGGATGAAAAATGTATCGAGATTTTTGTGCATTTATTTAACGCATAAATGAAAAGAGGAGCCCAGATTATGTGGGTTTTAAAGGCTTCTGCTAATTCATTCATCCTTTCCGGCTGATGCAAGCATGGCATCGAATAGTATCTGGGATAATGTCATGTTGAAATCGTTCTGATTTATGTCATCGTGCAGCGAAGATAAAGCTGATTCCACAGCGTCCTCATCAGGCTTCTCATAAATGCCTGTGTACACGCGAATAAGTGTTGACAGGGATTCTGGCAAATTCTTGTCGTGGATCAGCTGTTCAATCTCGTCTTTCTTTCCCTGATCCGACAGGTTATCGATGAGGGAATAGTAATAAAGCGCGTTTTCGCTGTTCCTGCCATATTCATCACGGAGGATCTTCTCACCCTCGTCGGCCTTTCCTGCGAATGAAAGTGCCTTAACCTTCTCCAGAAGATATATTACCTTTTCATCATCTGAACTGGCCGCACCCATGGCCCTGTCCAGGAAAGATATTGCATTTTCAATATCCCCTTCTGCTATTCTGACCTGTGCAGACCTTTCATAGTATTCTGGATCAGGTTGCTTGCTGTGTTTTATGGCAGAATCTATGGCAATTTGTGCATTTTTCAGATCGTCAAGGAGAAGATATGATTCCGAGAGCATGAAGTAGGCGTAGTCGAATTCAGGGTACTTGCTGTTTATCCGCTTCAGTTCTGTCACAGCCTCTCTTGCCCGTTCAAGAGTGTTCAGGTAACCGGCCTTCATGAGGGAAAGCCTGACATCGTCAGGCTCCACCCGCTGCGCCCTTATGATGGCCTTGAGGGCATCCTGTGATTTTCCATCATCCTCGTAAACTTCTGCCAGTTTTATGAGGTACTGGATGTTGTCTGGATCCTGATCTGAAGCTTGATTCAACAGGGTCAAACCCTGCTTTATGTCACCATTTTCCGCAAGTGCCCAGCCCCTGACATACTTGAAAAAAGGGTCCTGTGATTTCTTGTACGCGAAATCCGCCTCCTTCAGGGCAGCTTCTGAATCCACACCCGTCTCCATGAGAGCCATGGCCTTCACTGCGTGCAGAACTGGATTTTGATTATCTGTTGAGATCATCCTGTCAACCTTATCCAGAACATCATCGTATTTCTCGTCGTCCATCAAGCCAAACAATTCCTCTATGGGGTCAGACTGCATGGAACCACATCCTGATCCTGTTCAATAAACTTTACCGGGATTCTCATATCTCTGAAAAATGTTGCCTGTTAGCGTTGGAGGATTCAGGGAAATCTATACGGTGCGTGAAATAGCTGAGGTGAGTTAAGATTTTACGACGGTCCCGAAATATGAAAATTGCCGGATTCAGAAAAGATTCATGATTTCGGGGCCTGGCATCGAATCTGGAGGAATACTCTCCTCTGTGTTAGATTCACGTATTCTGCTTATCTCGTAATAGGCATTCACAAACTCTTGAATGTCCTTGCCAGTCACTATGCCAAGGTTCCCTACCCTTATGATGGAATCAGCCAGCTTTCCCATTCCTCTTGAGACCGTGATACCTCTTGATGCGAGACCCGCAATGGTATCCTTCACGGGCAGCCTGGGCCTGAAGGCTATTACCGTATCTGAATAATTGTTGGAATTGCCCAGAATCTCAGACTTACTTAGTTTGAGAGATTTTCTCAAATACTCGGCATTTGAATGATGCCTGGCCCATCTTTTCTCCAACCCCTCTAATTCAAGAATCCTCAATGCTTCTCGAAGGGCGTTGAAGCTCCCTGTTGACGGAGTATATGGTGTTTCATTCTTTGAAAGAAACTTCAGGGATATGCCAAGATCCAGATACTGAGGAATATCGTCCCTGGGTGTGACCATACCGGCCATTTCTTCTCCCAGCAGAACTATTCCTATGCCAGGAACAGAAGCCAGCCCCTTCTGGCTGCATGTTGCCACTGCATCGATGCCCCAGTCCCTGACATTGATGGGGACACCTCCAAAGGCTGATACTGAATCGACGAAGACTCTTACACCCATGTTTTTTGCGGCCATTGTTATCTTTCTCATGTCATGTATGGAGGTGCCGTTTCCAGTCTCATTCTGCACCAGAAATAATGATTTCATCCTGCTGTTCCTCACTATGAAATCCTTTATATCATCCTCTGTGAGAACATCATTCTCCGTCATATTAAGGGTGGAAACATTAAGCCCACGGCGATGAAGGCTGTCTATAAGCCTGTCCCCGAATTCACCGAATGTTACTGCCCCAACATCGTCGCCTGAAGATGTCAGGGAAAATATCATGGATTCAACAGCCGTCGTGCCTGATCCAGTTGTCATTATGGCTCTATCTGATCCGGCAAATTTGTTGAGAAGACTTTCGGATTCCCTTACTATGTCCCTGAATTGCTGTGATCTGTGATTTACGACAAGACCAGACGCCTTCGCAACACTTGAAGGAACATTGACCGGACCGGGTATGAGCATCATAGCTTCATCACCTGAATCCGATCCAGAAGGTTCTGCAGGGTATACCTTGCAACCCTTTTCTGGGCCTCTGCAGTCTGCGCACCTATGTGCGGCGTAACAATGACGCTGTCCATTGAGGCAATTTCCTTCTCCCATTCCTCTTCAGGAGGCTCGTGCCAGAAGACATCTGTTGCATAGCCGCCTATCTGCCCTTCCCTCAGTGCATCCAGCAGGTCGGGGCCGTTTATAAACTGGGCCCTGCTGGTATTAACAATGAGCAGGCCATGTTTGGAAATGCCGAAGTGACTCTTTCCTATCATGCCGCCAGAATCACCTGAGAACGCTGCCAGAACGAAAATGATGTCAGAATTCCTGAAAAGTTCTTCCATGGAGACATATTTGCCTCCCGCCGTTCTGATTGCCTGATCATTTTTCACCGGATCATGAGCCACAATATTCATACCCATTGATCTGAGTATCTGCGCAGTTGCCTGGCCTATCCTGCCAAATCCGATGATTCCTGCAACCTTCCCGTGCAGTTCTGTGCCGGTATCCTTTACCCACACCCCTTTTTTGGATCTCTGATTCAGAAGCGGTATTTTTCTTGCAAGGTCCACTGCAAGCGCAGTGTTAAGCTCTGCCACAGAATCCGTTGATGATCCCGCTGCAGTTACGATCTCTATCTTTTTCTTCTCGGCAGAATCCAGATCTATATTGTCTGTGCCTATTCCGGCCCTGGCAATTATCTTGAGCCTGCCTGCCCTGGAGATAATATCGCCTGTCACCTTTGTGCGGCTTCTGACCACAATGATGTCATAGTCCTTCACCTTTCTGCCCAGTTCATCAGGTGTTATTGCTGGCTCATATGAGACTCTTATTCCCGAGGATGCAAGACCTTCCATGAGGTATGAATCCAGGGGATCGCACACCAGTGCAGCCAATTCTTTGGAATGATCCATGGATACCGTGCCCTACATTGTCAATGACGTAATAAAGGATTCAATCTGGATCATGACAAAATGTTGACTGAACTTCGCTGCGCAATGAGATATATGGACTGAAGATTTCTCTGTAAACCCTTTAATAATAAGCACATCTTATCGCTCGCTCGATTCGATGGCCCCATGAGCCGGATTTCAGAAAGTTGGAATACTGGGCAAAAGTAATTTATCTTGCCGTGGAATGATTTTTCATGATCTGCCAATGCCTGTGCATACCTGAGAATAGATATATGAAAGAGCGTGATTGTGCCTCATGGTGAAGATTTCTCAGTTCAGGCCTTTCCTGTTCCATACGGATATTAATGCTGTAATATCGCCACCATTTGATGCCATATCGCAGAAGCAGGAAAAGCAGTTGAAATCAAGGAAATATAACATAACGCACCTGACGTTGCCCGATACTGCCAGCATTGAAGAAGCAAGGGATATTTTCGCATCGTGGAAGTCTCAGGGCATTCTGAAGCGTGAGGATGATCCCATTATTGCCATTATTGACCAGTCATATGTGAGAAATGGTCAAGAGAAAAGGCTGACCGGTCTCATGGCCCTGGTTAACATTTTTCCGGATGACGGGCATGTGAAACCGCATGAACGCACATTCCCCGGCCCTGTGGAAGAGAGGGTCCGCATCATGGGATTGCTCTCGGCCCAGCTGGAACCCATATATCTTGCAGTGGAATCACACGGAATTGAGGAGCTTCTCCGCAGCATGATCTCCAGTATGGATCCAGACCTCAACTTCACTGATCACGCCGGTGTTGGAAACAGAATCTATTTTATCCATGATTTTGGCAGCGTGGAAAAGATCGCGAATGAACTTATGGATAAGGATGCCATTGTTGCAGATGGCCATCACAGGCTCGCGGCCACCAGAAAGCTTGCCCAATCCACAGAAGGATACGCGCGCAGTTTCTGGAGCAATATAATGGCTTACATTGTACCACTCTCCAGTGACGGGCTCATGGTGGCTGGGATTCACCGGTACGTGAGATCCGGGAGATCGTTCTCAGATATCGTCCATGAACCGGGAATGGAAATGACTGTCAGCAATATGGAGAAACCTGATGCTGATGCACCACTGAATGTTTATGACGGAAAATGGCACGGCCTTGAGCCAAAAGATGGTTACTGCCTCAAGCATCCTGAGGACTGCCTGTCACCGGTGCACATGCTTAACGGAATCCTGTTCAGGGACACCCTGCATTTCCAGGAACAGGATTTCAGGGACAGAATACGCTACACCCATGACGTGGAAGAGGCAGTATTCCAGGTTGATGAGGGAAATGCCGATTTCTCAGTCATAATGCCGGAATGGGACAGAGATAAGCTTTTCAGCCTCATTGAAAGTTATGGTGTACTTCCGCAGAAGTCCACATACTTTTACCCAAAAATATCATCGGGCATAGCCCTGAACTGCATGGACACACCTCAGGGCTGACTGCTCCGTGCCTTCCTTCTCTTCTCAGCCATCTTCCTGTACCAGTGGTATTCCAGGGGCACGTCAATGAGAATCAACGCTATTGGAAGCAGATCGAAGAAGTAGAATCCTGGGATTAGCTGATACACAAGGATGTGTGCTCCACTTGCGTATGCTATGATTGCTGCAGAATTGTATTCAAGGTTATTTATGGTGGAAAACACATCAGGATACGGTACGACAATTGTGGGGTCCGTATATGCATAGGAGAAATTATGGCCATTGAGGCTGTAGGATACCTGTGGGGGCGGCATCACATAGGCTCCAGGATTCTTGAATTCCAGCTCATAGCTGAATTTTGATGGTGTTGATCCCAGTGATGGCTGCGAGAAGTTGGTGCTTCCCCTCAAAAGAGTAACGAGACCCGGATAATCCTGAATGATGGCATATTCGCTTATGCTGAAATTTCTCAGGCTGCCGGAACTCTCAGATAAGATCGTGGTGTTGACCATTGCAACAGTGCCGTTTATCATGCTGTAGTTTATGGTGACGTTCAATTCTGCCGGGAATGTGGCATTTGTCTCAAAGTAAATGCTGCCGGTGTTCAGAGAAGATGTGTAGTTTATTGCCCTGGGAGTGGATGTCCCTATGGCGGAGACTGGAATATCAGGGTAGTTGGAATACGATGAATAATTATAGTTCAATGATCCGGAAGTGCCATTTTCCACCGGGTATGCGAAGGCAAGGCCGTAAAGGGTTGAATTTGATGTGAATGACATGGTTATGTTGGCACCCATTATTGCAGCTGCACTGATTTTCTGCATATAGGGAGGTGAATGGAACACATTTCCCTTCTGGAATATGCCTCCAGCAAAGATGATGCTGGACCCAAGCAGTTTGCTGGCATTACCAATACCTACACTGCCGGAGAGGAGCTGTGAGACCTCTGTGGAATTCACATAACCCGTAACAAACAAGGAACTCCCTACAGAGTTTGAGCTGGCGCCTGGAACAAGATATCCACTGTCAAGTCCGGACATGAACATGGGAAATGATCCAGTGGACGGCATGTATGGCGAAACGCTACTGAGAAGATCATAGGTTGTGCGGGTATTGGCTGAACCTGCACCATACAGATACAGTGTGGTGTTGAATGAAACGTTGGAGATGAAGTTCCCGGGGAGAGTGAAGGACCCAAGAAGACTCACCGCGGAATCATTCAGTGATGATGATATGGATGAGGCTTCACCTGATGCCATAGCAACAGTGCGGTTATATGATCCTGGGAAATCTTCCACTATGGTTACTGGAGGGATGAGATTCAGGTATCTGTTGAACTCCCCGCCTATGCCTGATGATGTGGTGAAGGATGGTGACAGCCCGAAGAGGCTGTCTGATTCAATGGCATCCACAAGATCTGTCAGGTTTGATGAAACCGCGACCATTGTGAATAAGGAAGAATTTTTCTGAGCATCGCCTGCCCATCCCGAAAATGCGGTACTGTTTGTTCTCTGGAGATAACCGTAAACGCTGTAAGTATCCCCATAGGCACCTACAACCCCTGCTGCGTAATTTATGCCGGAAACATTTGAAAGGTTCAACTGAGCCTGTGAATCTGAGTATATGCCTGAAATATAATGTGACGGAAGCGGAGCCATAAATAATGGAGATGAACCACTGGCAAGCATCTGCATGTTATGGTTTCCTGCTGGCAGAATGCCATATTTTGCGTTCTGATTTTCTTCAACGTGAAATACCGGAGCAATGGATGCAACAATCAGCACAGCTATGGCTATGACCACAATAACAGTGCCCGCTCCCTTTTTCCGTCCTTTCTTTCCTGAAGATGGATCAATGATCCTGTTGGCGTACTTTCCAACCAGACCGGCCACAACCACAAATATTACAAAATTTGCAATTATGTAAGGGACAAAGAGAAGGAGGACTTTTTCCACAACAGGATATATGGATGAGCCTCCCGGAAGGGCCTGGGTCACAACGGCTGGGTTGACGCTGAGGCCTCCCAGGGAAAGTGATCCTGTCAGGACTGAAACAGCGGTAATGAACCTGCCCAGTATTGGTTCAGTAAGAATGCTGTATAGATTTGTCCCCGGAGGTGGTGCCAGAGAACCGGAGGACAGTGACTGGATGAGCCCTGTGCTGGTGGAAAAATTAAGACCGGTGCCGCTAAATGAAACGAATAAGGTTGCGAGAGCCAGGCCCATTACACCAGATACTGTGACATATGTTGCAATGGCAGCACCCACGGCCTTGCTGCCTTTCCGCGATCCAAGTCCAACAATTACGCCCAGCAATATCCATACACCCAGAATTATGGGCCAGTGGAGGGGATCTCCCATGTACAGAAACATCAGCCCCATGACAATGGCAAGGCCGGAACCAAAATAAGGAGTAAGCCAGTGAAGCAGGGCAGAATAGTATGTGGAAAGGGAGTAGTAGCCAATCACCAGGGCCGCGGTCACGCCCAGAATGTAGCCGGTTAATTTTCCCATGGAAATATACATAGATAACGATATTTCAATTTGACGGTTACCGGGAAAATGGAGATAACATGATTTCGGAGTAGAATGTTCCGGTAAGAATTGCTGCCGGACAGGAGAATAACAGATATTTACGGGAACAAGCGGTCTGGCAAAGCATGGAGTCTTCAGTTTCTGAACTGGCATGCTTATGACTGTTGACGATATAATGCATGCATATGTCAGGAAGCTACTGGATCAGCGCCAGAAGTGCAGGAAAAGTAGTGGAACAGAGGGTGAAACAAATCGGTGCTGGTGATATGCTGAAGGTGGAGAGTTTCAAGCGGGACAGGTGGATCGAATTCACAAGAAATGAGGATGATACATACAAAGTTGTTGAACATGGCTTTTCCAATGCAATACTGACTGTGAGCAGTGCAGATCTTAAAGGAGAAATCAAACGCCTGATTGACGTGGAGTTCCCACGCAGTAACCAGCTAAGGATTCACGTCTCCAAATCAAATGAAGCAATACGCAGGAAAACAAATGGGGAATAGCTTCAGCAAATCTTTTCTACCATGATCCTTATCATGCAGCATGGAAAAGGGGATCGAAATTGCATTCCAGCTGAACAACGACAGTGAGGGGACAAAGACTGTTCTTGCCCTCGCCGACCTCACAGGGAATTATTTCCTCAAAAATCTTGACCTTGACTGGAGGGTTTTTCATGTCACGCTGGACAGGCAGAAGTATTTCCGAGTGCTTTTCACCGGCAAAAAAACTGGCGCACTCCATCCAGAAGTCCACAGGGAAATCAAAGAAAAGTTCGATTCCATGTCAAAATTGCCATATCCCGAACTGATACGCCTGTACGACAGAGAATCTAAATCAGGTGATTTCAGGAAATGCACAATAAGGGAGATACAGGAGGAGTATGACCTCTGGCAGGATAAGTTCTGGCAGTATTTCTGACTATCTTCTAGCGTCTATTTTCTTGCTCAGCACATCCAGCGTTTCCTTGATGTCCCGGATATCCTTGGATATTTTCGGTATGGTCTCCATATAGATTCTTTCAAGCCTCTCTATTTTCGCCATCAGTACCTCTGCGCCTTTGCTTGGCAGTATTATGGTACCCGGATCCACTTTCTCATCTGCTAGCTGCTGCATTTCAATTTCCTGCGATCCCGCGTCGGCCGTCCCTACGAGACTCGGGTTGAGTATCTGATAATCCCTTGCTGAAACGAAATTCGAAAATATGTATTCCGAGAGCTTCTGCCCCTTCTGCAATGCCCGGTAACATACCTGAGGATCAAGGGTTTCCCGCAGGCCGTTTGAATAAATGATTCTTATCTGGGCCCTGTCACAGAAAGGATAGTCAAATGTGTGGAGCTTCTCGTTAGCCTTGCTTTCAAGATCCTTGTAAATGCTGAATGGAATCTTTTCCTTGAGTCTCTTTACTTCGCTTGACAGGAGAAGTATACGGTTGAATCTATCGGCCTTCTCAATCTCCTCTTTAAGTGAACCGTAGTCAACCATGTGTCTGTCATTCGTACTAATGTACTAAAAACTTTGCACTGAACGTGCTGCAGGGAAATACGCAAGTTCAAGGTTCCCGATCACAATTACCGAATCACAGTTCAGCACAGAGATAGTGTTCTGGAATGCCATGTAACCGTTAAGCCATGAAATTTCTAAGAATTATAATATTACGGCTCGGATACCTATGAAAAAAAATAAAATATTGAAAATTTACGGCGTTGTCTGATCCTCTGCACGCTGATCGATGTAGGGATCAGTCCATTCACGGTGGCTGAACTGATCCTTGAATCCTGAAAGAACCCCCCATGGATAGAAAACTGCAATCGTCACAGCGATGACTATAACCGTTGCCCACGTGAATGGAATAAGACTGCCCAGAGGGCCGTGATAACCAAGGAATGAGATCATGGGACCGGCAAAGCCATCGGACCCTATCATGACCATAACTGTTATGTAGACTATGTAGACAATGTACCAGATGGCGTTCCTGGCACCGATCTTCACCCTGCCAAGTGCCCCGAAGACCAATGAGGCAGCAGCAACCAGCAGTACAGCATATGGTTCTGAAGGCCATCCAGTCCAGAAAACTATAAGCGA
>JAMCUV010000003.1 GCA_023379345.1 Thermoplasmatota archaeon | reverse complement strand
ATGACGTCAGGAATGCCTGTTTCTTCAGCGATTATCTGCTGCGTCCTCAGTGCAATCTTCACTGCATCCTCAGACGGCAGGGCCCATGCCTCGTCGTATGAATTTGTGTGAAGGCTCTGCGTTCCTCCAAGAACTGCTGCCATTGCCTCAATTGTTGTCCTTATTATGTTGTTCAGTGGCTGCTGCCAGGTCAGTGTGTAACCTGACGTTTGTGTGTGGAACCTGAGCAGGAGGGTCCTGGATTTTTCGGCACCGTATTTCTCCTTCAGGACCGTTGCCCAGATCCTGCGGGCCGCTCTCATCTTGGCAATCTCCTCAAAGAAGTTAATTGATGAATTGAAGAAGAATGATAGCCTTGGCGCGAAGTCATCCACTGCCAGGCCGGCCTTGATTCCCATGTCCACGTAATAGAAACCGTCCGCAAGAGTAAATGCCAGTTCCTGCGCAGCGCTTGATCCGGCTTCACGTATATGGTATCCCGATATGCTGATGTAATTCCATTTGGGCATGTTTTCCGTGCAATATGTCATCATGTCCCTGATGAGGCGCAGATGTGCCTCCGGCGGGTATATCCATTCCTTCTGCGCGATATATTCCTTCAGTATGTCCGCCTGCACGGTGCCGGCAAGATCTGACACAGGGATCTTCTTCTTTTTTCCAACGGCTATATACATCGCTGTGAGTATTGCTGCTGGCGCATTTATTGTCATTGAGGTGCTCACCTTGCTGAGATCGATGCCCTTGAATATGATCTCCATGTCCTTGAGGGAAGTTACATTAACCCCGCACTTGCCAATCTCGCCGTCTGACCTGGGGTTGTCGCAGTCGAATCCATAAAGTGTTGGCATGTCAAATGCTATGCTCAGGCCTGATTCACCGTGCTTGATGAGGTATTTCAGCCTGCGGTTTGTATCCTCTGGTGTTCCAAAGCCAGAGAACATCCTCATTGTCCAGAGCCGACCACGGTACATGTTGGGGTAAACGCCCCTGGTGAAGGGAAACTCACCTGGGTAGCCCAGAAGCTTCTTTTCAGTGTCCTGTGGAAGATCTGCATTGGAATAAACTTCCTTGAGGGGAATGCCTGAAGAGTTGGTATGCTCGCCGTCCACATAGCCAGTTTTGCTGTTCCACGGATCGAGAGTTGTTGATTTCCATCTTTCATAATCCCCATTGGATTTTGGATTCATATGCCTTATTTCTTCAAGTTTCCTGGAATAATAATTCTGCGGGTCAGACATAATACAATAAGCCAAACGGAAATTAAAACTTTTTAGTGACAATATTCTGCATTCCCGGCATTTATGTTTTTTCTTCCATGATATGATTGCTAATCTGAAATGCAATCAGGAGTTTGATGCCGCAATGCACAGAAAACCCAGTGCCCATGTGACCGAAACTGAAAATGCATTCTATCCTGGCGACAGTTAGAATGAGCTCCTTCTGATCGAGTCGGACATCATTTCCGGTCAATGTTGGTCACAGGGAGGAACTCGAATGAATCTCCCCGACGTCCAGGAAAATCAAGGATATGTTTCTTTCATGATTTTTCGGAGAGTATCCTCCCGCACATATCCACGTACACGCCGTTCTATTTTTCCCCTGTTGAATAAGATGAGGTACGGAACGGTCCCTATTTCAAGAAAGTCAAAAACTGACGTATCTTTTTCATAGTCTATGGAATAGAAATCAATTTCAGGATATTCGGAACTGAGTGGGATCAGGTATTTCTCAATCAAACGGCATGGGTGGCACCATTCAGCCTTTACGTCAAGAATGAATGTCTTGCCTTCCCCCAAAATATTTTTTAGTCCCGGAAGATCAATTTCACTTAACACTTTATAGAGATAGGAAGGTTACCAATAATCTTTATTGATCATCTCATCGTAAATCTCTGACAGCCTGTTCTTGTTTTCTGTTTCGTGTTCCGCAAGCTTCCTGAAAACATTGCTTGAAGATGGACCCTTGTACTCCTCTGACATTATGCTGAGAACCTTCTGGAGATCATTGGACATCTTTATTGCTGAAAGAAGAACGCTTCCCAGATCGTTGGGATTCGGATCGTCCAGGTCACTGGAGAGTATATGATCAAGCATCCCGTAATCAATGCCTGTTGAATCATTTGCCCCCGTCTTCATGGTCCCTGTTTCCATGGCCTTTCTTATGAGCCTGATATCCTCGCTTTCTTTTTTCTTCAGGTCCTCCAGTAGCTTCCTGACATGATCCAGCATGGACTGGTTGTAAAGCTCTTCATACCTCTGCGACACCCTTTCCTTCAGTCTGATAGTTCTTCTGAGCAGCTGGTTCCTGACCTCCTCGAATGATTTTCCGGAAATCGTGTTAACTTTCTTAGATTCGTTTGTTCCCATGATAATAACACTCATGTGACCACTGGGATATAACTATTTCGATACATTGGCGGATATATTATGATTTGTAGTAATATATCAATCCGGTACATTTTACCTGAATTCCTTCATCCTGCCTCTGCGCTGGATGTTATCTGGAATGAAAACTGGAAAAAGTAGTTCTGCTAATGACGCAAAATCATTGCCATTACCGGCCACATGCCGGCATGAAGTGCTTTGCTTCATGAAACTGGTCTTCAGTACGTCATGACAGCCAGAAAGTGTTGCTGCAGCCCCTGCCTGAATGCCACCCGGCTATAAGTTAATCTATTAACAGATGCTTCACCTCTCATGAAAATTTCTCCATCCATTATATCCTCGAAACTGGAAGTGCTGGGGGAAGAGATTGAAAAATGTGACAAGGCAGGCGCTGACTCCTATCATCTTGATGTTATGGATGGGCATTTTGTCCCCAATCTCACAATGGGACCGGACCTGATCAGTGCAGTGAGGCGCAAGACAAAAAAACGTCTTGAATCCCACCTTATGATAGACAGGCCCGACCGGTACTACAAATCATTTGTAGAGGCAGGCTCTGACATTCTTCTTATCCATGCTGAATGCCTCGTCAACTTCAAGAAACTCAGGAAAGATATTGCTGATTCTGGGGCAGAATTCGGCATTGTCATAAATCCGGAGACCCCCCTGAGTGAGGCTTTGCCTCTCCTTCCGGAGTCGAGGATACTTCTCCTGATGTCTGTGCATCCCGGATTCTCCGGCCAGAAATTTATTGCCAGCACGGTTGACAAAATCAGGGAGGCAAGATCATACATAGACAGGAACGGACTGGATACAGAGATAGAGGTGGATGGTGGAATCAACGATAAAACTGGAAAGTTATGTGTCGATGCCGGTGCAGATATCCTGGTTTCAGCTTCCTACATTTTTTCCGGAAACATCCATGAAAGAATTGGAATATTAAAAAACCTGAAGCAGGATTAATTATGCAAACTCAATTATTATCCTGCCGTCCCTTATCCTGGAATATTCCTCTAGAGCCTCGCCAATATCATTGAAGGCAAATCTCTTCGCTACCGGCACCCTGAACTTGTGTGTCTTCATTATCTCCAGAGTTTCTGTCAGGTCTTTCAGGTCGCCGCCAGTTGATCCAATGATGCTCACTTCTCTTGTGTATAGGGAAGCTATGTCCAACTTGGCCTCCCTGCCTGTGAGAACCCCGAACGAGACCAGTGTTCCTCCTGTCTGGATATGCTTCACCGCGTCATCCCAGAACAGTGTTCCAAGAGAATTCATCACAATATCTGCCCTGAACTGGTCCGGAACCTTGCCGTCTCCAAAAACTTCAGTGCAGCCGTATTCCCTGACCCAGTCTTTCCGCGATACCCCGTAAACATCCATTCCCATGATCCCGGCGAATTGTATGGCGAATATCCCCGTATTTCCTGAAGCACCGTAAACCAGCAGCTTCTTCCCAGCCGAGGCTCCAGCCCTCTTGAGTGCCCGGTAAGCTGTAAGAGCACCGATGGGGATGCTCACCGCTGTATCGTTGTCTATGCTGTCAGGGATTGCAATTGCATTTTTCTCCGGGACAGTAACATACTCCGAGTATCCGCCATTTGTCACAACTCCCCAGATGCCTCCATTTGTGCACAGGTGTTCCCTGTGGGTTCTGCACATTTCGCATGTACCGTCGAAAACCCTGTTGTAAACCATCACACGTTGGCCTTTCTTAAATGATCTGGACTCCCTCTCAACAATACCTATCACTTCAGATCCTGGAATGTGGGGCACGGGCTTGAGATTGTACACAATATTGCCATTTATGAGGTTGTAGTCCAAGGGGTTGAGGCCTGCAGCAACCACTTTCACAAGCACATCCTCCCTGCCGGGATCTGTTATCCCGGTCTCCTCTATCCTCACTGCGGAATTTCCGAACTTTGGTCCAACAAAAACTGCTTTCATGATTGAGAAATTGGAATTTAGATATAACTTGTTTGTGGCAGATGGCCTCTGAACAGCAAGCACCAATGAGGTTGCACGATAAAAATTCCAGGCAATAGTATCCAAGCTTTCCAGGATGTCTGTTTTTTTCACGCCTTACCTATCACAGCCCTGCATCTTTACGCGTTGAATCTGCGTGTCCCTTCCATGTTGCTGCCGGAACCTGCTGGCTATGATCTTCCATTGTTCCTCCCTCATCTGTCTTGCAGCCGGTGGACTTGCTCAGCAAGTTTTTATACAGATTGCATTTGTGCGGTTATTGCAACAGAATGGCAGTGAAGTGGACCGGTTCCGTTCCATAATGATCGGGGAAAGGAAGAGCCCCTACACAGTAAAGGAATACACCTTCCTGGCCACAATATTCATGGACTTTATTGGCAAAAGCATCTCGCAGTGCACCGCCGTAGATGTTGAAAACTTCAAGAACTATCTTGCCACCCGCAAAAAATACTCAAAGAGCAGCCAGTATCTTGCAATGAAGGCAATAAAGCATTTCTTCAAGGTCATGGACGTGCCTGAACCAAGGAATCTCACGTCACCAAAGAGATCGAAGAAAGTGCCGAACTACCTCACTGAAAGAGAAATGGGATTAATGCTGAATGATGAAAACCAGGAGCTGAAAACAAGGCTCATTGTATCAATCCTTGCGAATACTGGCATCAGGGTGGGGGAACTCTGCCACCTGAACATTCAGGATGTCGACCTTGAGGAAGGCATTCTGCACGTGAAGTCCGGAAAGGGAGACAGGGACAGGATCGTGCTGCTTCCTGAAACGACAGTGTCGCTCGTGAGGGAATATTTGAAATCCAGGAATATCCTTGATGTAAATACGCCATCGCTTCTTGTCAGCCGCAGGGGAAACAGGTTTGACACGTCTACCGTTGAACGAATCATAAGGAATGCAGCCATGAGTGCGGGAATTCAGAAGAAGGTCACGCCGCACGTCCTGAGGCATACTTTTGCCACCGCCATACTCAGGAATGGCGGTGATATAAGATTCATACAGCAGCTTCTGGGGCATGCCAGCCTCAACACCACGGAGATATATACTCACATTGACGAGAGTGCGCTTAAGGAGATGTATGAAAAGCATCGGCCAAGGTATTAGCTTGTCCGATCGATTATATAGTGCGCAAACCAGGCCAGAAATTCCTTGATTTCGGCGTTCCCCTGTACCTGTGCCAGGTATTCCTTGCTTTTCTGGATGAGTTTTGTCATGAGGTTTCTTGAATATTCATAGGAACCTGTATCCATAACAATTTTTCTCAGTTTTTCAAAATCCTGGTCTGAAACGTTGCCGGAACCTATGCATTTCCTTATGAAATCGGCATCCTCACCACCAGAACGCTCAATGGCCTTAAGTATGAGCAGGGTCTTCTTTCCCTCGTTGACGTCACTCTTGATTGATTTGCCTGTTTTCTTCTCATCACCGAAGAGCCCCAGTATATCATCATGAAGCTGGAAGGCTGTTCCCAGAAGTGTGCCGTAGTAGCTGAGAGGAAGTATGTTCTGGGCCGTTCCGCTCAAAAGCGCACCCATCCTCAGGGGGCCCTCAATGGTATATTTTGCTGTTTTAAGCATGTGGAGCCTAAGGAGGTCCTTCTGGGAAAAATCCGGGTTGTATGATGAGCTGATGTCTATGAGCTGCCCATATCCGGTCATCTCTATTATCCTGGAGAGTTCCATGTTGGCCGCCATTGTTTCGTTTGGAGGGAGGCCACAACCCAGCAGAGCCTGATGTGCGTATGAATCTGCAAGATCACCCGCCACAATGGCAATGTTTTCGGATATGCGCCTGGGATCGCTCACAATTCCCGTAACCTGGGCTCTAGCTGCGGCGTGCAGGCTTGGTTTGCCCCGCCTTGTTTCGCTCTGATCCATTATGTCATCATGAATCAGGAGATACGTCTGTGTGAGCTCAATGGAAATTGCGGCCCTGTATACCCTCTCATCATGAGGGGCAAAGAGGTCATGACCAAGGACAACCAGTATTGGCCTGATCCTCTTTCCTCCATTCATTGTGAAGTCCTTGATCATTGATGTGACCGTGACACATACAGGATCGCTCTTCATTCCATCCATTGAGTCGAAATATGCTTTCAACTCCGTATCCACGCGATCCCTCATGCTCCTGAATGCCGTATCGTAATCCGATGTATTCATCTCTGTGGACTGGGATGTTATGTTCACATAAAATTTAACGCTTTGTCGGGTTATGCC
>JAMCUV010000002.1 GCA_023379345.1 Thermoplasmatota archaeon | reverse complement strand
GTTTTTACTGCAAAAAGTAGATTAGCCTCAAAAATCTCATGGTGCCACAGCCCCGTGGTGTAGTGGCCAAGCATTCCGGACTTTGGATCCGTAGACGGCAGTTCGAATCTGCCCGGGGCTATGGACAGGTATGGCAGTAAGGATTGTGGGAAGGAAGAAATACGAAACAGTCTTGGAAGAATCCTGCACGGTTGAGGAACTGCTGCGAAGACTCAATCTCAGGGAAGAGGGATACATATGCCTGAGGAACGGGGTACCTGTCACCAGGCTGGACATCTTAGACCAGGCCGATGACGTGACTCTAATGGAGATATTTTCAGGAGGACGGTAGAATGCAAACTTCCTCTGCACTGCGAGATTTTCAAAGATGTATCTTTCTTGAGTAGAATTTGCCAAGAACCATATAGGCTGTATCTGACCCGGACGGATCAATGATTCTTGCTTGACCCTTGATCGGATCAAGGTTTTTACCAATGTTTGCCCTGGAAAATGCTGAGGAAATTGCTGTTTCAATATCCCTTGCCCCTGATGGTGCGTCAACATATATCCTGTCATCGCATACGTATGGACCCCTGACAGACTTCCCGTCCTTCCATTTCATTATGAATGCCATGGAGTTTGGGGTGTCTACGGGAGGACCAACATGTCTGGTTATGCCTGGAAGCGTTGCGGACTCGATCTCAATCATGATTTCAATGGCGTTCCCCACATAGAGTTCAGAATCCATGTAATGAAAGCCCATGTCCACAATATGTTCAACAAGTATTTTCCTGGCTCTCTGCGCCTGGCTGTATATTACGTCATCCACAAGATCAGGTTTTGGAAGTGTGACGATCCTTATGCAGGTCCCCCTTTCCTTATAGGGAAGCGGTTTCTCCTGTTGAGGTTTTGTGAAAAATGAAGGCGAGGGGCTGTGTAGATACAGCCTGCTCTCAATTTTCATGATGGATAGATTTTCCAGGCTTATGGCTGCAGCGGCATTCCGTGAGGAATCTGTTGGGTCCTCTATGACCACGGGAGAACGGTACTTTGCCGCCAGCGGGGTTGTTTCCGGAATTATGAGCCGACCCTTCTGGGATGCAAACCTCTCCAGCACTTTCTGGAAACTTCCGAGATTTATCACCAGAAGTTCGCATACGTATCCTGAAAATCCCTGAACCCTGATCTCTGAACCGTAAACTCCTGTGGCTTTCATGAAAAGCTTCAGGGCAAGGACATCATTTCTCCTCTTTTCGTCAAGATGTGAGAGAACATATTCCGTGTGAAGGGGTGTCCTGTCAACAGAACTGATTATCTTCGTGTTGTTTTCAATTTTAAAGCATGGGACGACGTCAATTTTTCTCCCCCTGATATGGCCGGAGACGTATGGGTGCTCAGCGTATCTCTCCATACCATCAGGCAGAACCTCATGGCCGATCCTCAGGCCGATGGATTCCATCTGCCTCTCACTGTATTTCCGGTCAAAAACCATAAAGATGTCTATATCGGCATTCTTCAGATTTGTGTGTTTTGCAGTGGATCCAACAAGTACCGGTGTGGCATCTATGCCATCCCTTTCCAATATCTGTCTTATGGCAGAAAGGAGGAATTCGGTAATCTCACCGATTTCTCTTTTTTCAATATCGTCCGGGATGTTTGGAAGCAGAATCTCCCTGAGATCAATCATTTCTGGAGCAGATCCATTATGGCCTTTGCCGGCTCTCCGTCAGCCTTTTTCAGCGCTTCAATGGCCTTTTCTCTCACCACAGACGCCTGCTCCATAACCAGCTTTATGTCCTCTTCAGGGAATGCGGGTGCAGAAGGCGCTGCAGTTTCCGTCTTGGGAATCTCCTTCATGTTGCCCATTATCTGGAAGGTTTTCTGCCCCTGCGCCTCTATTACCATCACCTGGGCGTCACTTATCATGTAATCCTTTGTTGTCCCCTTGAGTATAACCGTACGGACGTCGGGCATATCGGTCGATTTTATGCCCATCTGTGCCATCATTCTCTTCATTTCCCGTGAATTCATCTTTCCAGGTATCATATTATATTACACCTCTCCAACAATGGTTGATCTTCAATATTTCTGAACCGGACCCATACAGATTGCAGTGCCTGCACTGGATATTTCCATTAACCTGTACAGCCTTTTAGTTCTGATGTTTTGGCAAATTATAACTTTTTGCCAGATTTCATTCAGACCTTGTGGAATTATCAACCTTGTGCCTGCTGATATTCTGGAATGCCATCATGGCAAGGAGCAACGATATTGCTGCCGGGAGGATGGCAACGCCATAAAGCAGCCTGGGCGATGCAAGCCAGAATATGGAACCAAGGGCCGGACCGATTATGCTTATTGGTATGGAGAGAAATCCCATTATTAAGGGTGCGCGTATTCTGTCGCCCTCCGGCATCATGGATGATACAACATCTGATGACATGGAATCAGAGAATACCCACAGAAGAAGCGTGAAGTATCCTATTATAAAAATGACGCTTGAAGATATCAGTGAGAGCAGAAGTAGAGGAATGATGAGGAATATGGGCCTGAACATGTAGAATGTGTCCCTTACGAACTTCATGGGTATCAGTGCCGCACTCCTGTCCAGCAGGAAAGCTATGACGGAGAACGCTGCAAATATGAGAAACACCTCCTGTCTGCTTACGCCGTCGTGAAGTCCCATAGCCGGAAGAAATACGGCCACTATGCATATGGAGAGATAAAGAAGGGACTGTATGGCTATGTATGGGATCATGATCTTCCTGTTTGTGATCATATCCAGGGACTTTATTGGCTCAAATGAGGTCTTGATCATCTGGTGGATTGGCCTGGGCGATGGTGAAATGCTTGATCGTGTGCCATTGGTGATACGATACATCAGGGCCAGAAATCCGGCAAGAAGCGCTATTACGGACATAATGCCGTACAGTTCTCCGACAGTGCCGCCGACGAATAAGGCGGCGAATATCAGCACAATGAATATCCCAGTGTTTGGAATTATATCCTGGCTGTACATGTTCCTCATGGGTTCCATGTTTCTGAGACCTTTCGCTCTGCTGGCATTCTTGGAAGACCTGTACGCCGCCACTGCAAGCGAAAGCACCACAAATGCAAGTATAATTCCTCCAACAGTCTTAACTGTGAACAGCAGGCTCATGGATATCCCTGTAAGAAGAAGCCCGACAGTGGGAAGGAGATCGCTTCTGGCTCTGTCGCTGTAGAAACGAAGTGGAAGCCTGATTAGAACCGCAGAAAGAACCGCGATAGAATAGATGAGCCCCAGGTAAAAGAGGGGTATATGGTTCTCACGGAGGAAAAACGGAAGCGATATCCAGATGAACGAAGTAAATCCCGATATTAGAAATGAAGTGCCCATCCTGATGGCGTCATCAATCCTGATGTTCCGGAACATATCGCCGAATGTTTCCTCTGACAAGTAAATCTCTAGCTATAATCTATACTATGTTATTTATACTTCTTGCCTTTGAATGCGAAATTTGCGATCACCTGAGGAATGTAAGGGAAGTCCCTCACGAATCTGGTTTCAAAGCGATAGTATTGCCTGATGACTGGCGAATTAACTCCATGCCATTCCAACAGGATTCAGACCCTTGCGCAAGATGCCATAATAACTGCTTCTGGAATTTACATATCAAGGAAAGAGAGAATGTCAAAACGATTTACGCTCCAAGAAAACTTGATTCAATCTGATCAAGTTTTTGATTCAGGGTCAGGTGAAATGTGCATCCGGTTCCAATGTGAAATATTATATAAACTGAGACCATAAGCTGTCAAGCCGTGATAGCTCAGTAGGGAGAGCGCCAGACTGAAGATCTGGAGGTCGCTGGTTCAATCCCGGCTCACGGCATACCCATCAGAGTTTTATGATGTAGTGCCTTTACTTTTATTGATGTGCCCGGCTTTAGGCATATATCGCACAGCAATGAGGTTTATAATGCGTTTGTACATCCGCCAAGTTAATATGCATGTGTACGTGAAAGGTTAGCTGAATTCGCATTTTTATTGATCCCTGTCTTACACTTTTTCTGAAATGTACCAGTGCGCATAGTGATGGAGTGGATTTCCAAGAAACTGTGATCAGAGTCAGGTCATTGATTTGGAGGTGCTGGAATAGGACCCCTATCTTTAGACTTTCAAGAAACAATTGCTGAATAGCATGATGGAAAATAATTGTGGGAACTTCATGAAAAACAGATAAAATTCACTTTGATTCCTCCTGCATAGCTGCTGGAGGAACGTTGATATTGTGTTGACCTGCGTTTCTTACCACTCCTGGATGCAATTTCCATTCAACGAAAGTCAGTATACCTGAAACTGGTATCCACCCTATTCCAACATAAGCTGCCAGATTGTATGGATAAGGTGGGGGAGCAGGGTACAATGAGAAAAATATCACAGCAGCCAGGACGCCGATTGCAACCATAGGAAATACCAAGTGCTGAAGGAGTTTGAATTCCCCAGCTTTACGGGCATATAGTGGCAGCCCTACTGACACTATTATGTGTTCCGTGTAGGCAGAATAGGCATTTGCGTAGAGCATTACGAGTCCCCCTACTTCCGGTCCGTATACAAGACCGAATATTATGGAGGGTACCAGGGATATGATAAACACAAAAAGTGCTGCAATAGCTGGAGACCCGTACTTCCTGTGCACTTTCCCCACAGCCTTTGGGATAAACATAATCCCATCCCTGGAGAACCTGTAGAAGATCCTTGAGTTGCCGTTGCTGACAGACACATTGTATCCCATAAAGCTGTTTATTGTGAACACAATAAGTAAAGCAAAAAGAATGTAACTGGCTTTCCTGAATAGGACCAGGCCTGGGTCGGGGGAACTGGCGAATCCTCCCATCAGACTTGGGCCATATCCCACTGTGAATGCATATGATACCAGCAAGAGTGTTATCCCTGCAACTATGACAGTACTGATGAGAGCCTTTCCAACTGCCTTTTTTGGTTCCCTGGTTTCCTCTGCCAGCGATGTTATGGATAAGGTGGAACCAAAAAACAGTACAACTGAGTATATCATTGAATAGAAGAGTTGAGGAACTCCACCTGGAAGGAATTTTGTCGTGAAAACATCAATTGTATTTGCAGATCCCGCATTGAATATAATGACGGCCGAGCCAACAATCAGAATTGCCACCTCGATGAGGCCGCCAATAATCTGGTATTCGGTGGAAACCTTTATTCCGAACCATGTGAACAGGAAGGCAACAAGGGCTGCCACTATTACAATTGGCAACCAGAATATCAGGCCGGAATAGTCTGGATTTATGAGTGTTATAAAAGCTGCCAGGCCCAGGAAACCGAAGCCCGAATAACCCAGCGTGCCGTAGAAGATCATGTTCCAGCCCTGAAAAGTTGCAATTTTACCTCCCAGACTGTTTCCAGTGAAACTGAAATAGCTGCCTGATGAGCTGACATATTTGGAGAACTGATATCCTGTGTTCATGATGAAAAGATAAAAGATTATCCCCAACAGGATGGACAGAGGCGTAGCCCCAAGGGCAAACAACGCAACGCCGGTAAGTAGGTATGCGGCATCAGCAGCTATTGACATTGTTCCCATAGCCTGCCATACCAGCCTGAAGGTTCCAATTGAATTCTTTCTAAGTTCTGTATGCTCTACGCTTGAACCGGGTAGGATTGTATATTCCTTGTCCATCGGTGAGGTAAAAATATCGTATTATTATAGCTTTTTGACGATTATTACAAATAATTGTGTGATTTCAAATTATTGATAACTATATTGTAATTTTCTATACTAATGTATGAAAAATATGAACATTGAAGATAAATCATTTCCACGGAAATCTTGATTTGAACCAGAGCCGTATATACGGCATTTTACCGTATTCAATGAATCAGGTGTTCGCCTCAAAATTTTTGTACATTGAAAAGTGCCTCGAGGACAATCTCATGGTTACCTCCGAACCCACTATTTTCTTCCATCTGTCGTGCTAAGACAGTCGTTTCTCCAATCGCGAATCATGAAATTATCTAAAAATAAAGAGGTGGAAGGAAACTAAATTTTATCTTCACAACTGAAGTTTTCATTTGTTTGCAAAATTCATGGCAATCAGAACATGGGATATGGCACCATACTTGAGGAAATCCTCATCTACTGTGAATCTGGAGCTGTGATTTGGGTAAACTATATTCTTCTTTTCGTTCCTCATGCCAAGAAAATAATAGGTTCCCGGGGCCTTCTGCAGGAATCTTGAAACATCCTCTCCGCCCATTACCGGATCTATGTCTACGACCTTCATTCCCTTTATTGTTCCAAGGACCTTCATCACCTCTTCCGTTATTTCTGGATCATTGACAGTTACAGGGTACGCGTTGTCTATGAATTTGCATTCCACAGAGGCTCCGAAGCTCCCACCTATGTTCTCTGCAATATTTTTGATCTTTTCCTTCATTGTCTCCCGTATGCTTTCGTCCAGCGTCCTGAGGGTCCCCTCCATATACATTTGATCTGGTATGATATTATCCTTGCTACCGGCCTTAACCATGCAGACTGACACCGCAACAGGCATCCGCTGATCTATCTGTCTTGCCCTTACTCCGTAAATTGCGTTTATCATCTGCGTTCCAATGTAGATTGGGTCCACAGTCTCTGAAGGTGCCGAACCATGTCCGCCCTTTCCGTTGACCATGATGCTGAATCCATCAGGAGCTGCCATAATTGGGCCCTTTCTCAGTGCAAAGGTACCAACAGGGAAATCGTTGACAACATGCAGTCCAAAAACATGGCTGACATGAGGGTTTTCCAGCGCCCCGTCCCTGATCATGGGCAGTGCCCCTCCTTCACCGCCATCTTCCTCAGCCGGCTGGAACAGGAATTTCACATTACCCTTCAATTCACTTTTATGTCTTGACAGAACTATTGCTGCGGCCAGCAACATGGCAGTATGGCTGTCGTGACCGCACGCATGCATCACTCCCGGATGCTCGGAGGCGAATGGCAAGCCTGTCTGTTCCTCTATGGGAAGAGCATCCATGTCAGCCCTGAGCCCGATTGTTATCTTTCCTGAAGTCCCCCTTATGAGGCCGGTAACGCCTGTTCCTCCAACTTTTTCTGTTACCTCCACACCATATTTTCTCAGGGTGTCAGCAACAAATTTAGAAGTGCTGAATTCCTTGTATGAAAGCTCCGGGTTCCTGTGGAGTCTCCTTCTCATGTCAACGAGTTCCGGTTCGAGTTCCAGAACTTCTGCCCTAAGTTTATCAACGTCCATAAACAGTTAC
>JAMCUV010000001.1 GCA_023379345.1 Thermoplasmatota archaeon | reverse complement strand
CCTTGGAACCTTCAGGTGGTCAATCATGCCCTCCTCCTTGAAATTATTGACTTGGCATGGGCAATTGTGTCCGAGGCAAGTTTATCGGAGAACCCGACAATTTTTGAGAGGGATTCCACTGAGGCGCCTGCCACCTGTTCAAGAGATTTGAAGCCTGCATTGTACAACCTGCGGCCACGGACTCTGCCGATGTTGGGAATCGATATGATCTCCCAGATTTCCTCCCTGATTCCCTCCGTAATCCTTACGTTAAGGATCTCGAAATAACGCCTCTTTTCCGGTAGATACAGGGAAGCGAGTCTTGCAAGGCTGTATGAAATCCACTGTGCGCTGCTGACCTTGGCCTGGACGTCGCCTGGGCCGATGTTATATTTCTCCTCCATCCTCTCCATGGAGGATTCGCTGATCCAGTCCATCAGTACCATTGCTGTTTTGATCCTCCCCCCATAGTCTTCCGGGAACTGTGAGACGTCAATTTCGTTCTTCCTGATGAAGTACTCTATCTCCTCAAGATCGTCAGACCGGGCAATGAGCGGCATCACCTCCGGAGTGAGACATATGTTCACCATGGACCTGACATCGTCAATTTCGCCGGAATCAAGATACTTTTTGAGGATCACTGCGGACATCGGATCAATATATAGGTCGCTCGCAGCCTTGCCCAGCTTGGTGGCCGTATATCTTCCTTCCTTCTCCGTTATGAAGCCGTTGTTGCCAAGGAATGACAGTGTCCGGCTGAATTGCTTTGAAAACTGTTCAATTTCCTGCTGCAGGCCTAGCAGTGTGGTCTTATAGAAGCGGACGATGCCGTCAAGGCTGCTGCATAGCCCGGTGCTGATAAGCGCCATCACGTTGAACCTTATTAGGGATTCTCTGTCCAGGGAGGATTTCAGCGGCTCAGGTTTGCTGTTCAGGTATTCAATTGCGTGATCGTATGCATTCTCAGTTGAAGCGTAGATAAGGCCATAGCCTACAGTGTCGTATCTTGGCCTTCCTGCCCTTCCCAGCATCTGGTGTACCTCGGTTGATGAGATATATCCAACCATACCATCGGAAAAGCGGGTGATGTCCCTGATGATTACCGTTCTTGCCGGTAGATTTACGCCTGCAGCAAGGGTAGGTGTTGCAACCAGGACCTTCACCTTCCCTTCCTTGAAGAGGCTTTCGATGGAGTTTCTCTGGCTGTTTGAAAGTCCCGCATGATGAAAGCATACTCCAAGCGGCAGCATTCGGGTAAGCAGGTCCTCATAGCGGTCGCTCTCTGCAGGTATGTAGGAGATTTCCTGTTCTCCCATGATCTTCCTGTCTATGGAAAGAGATATCTTCCTGGCTAGATCCTCAGATCTCTTCCGTGAGTTTACAAATATGAGAAGCTGCCCTCCCTGTGAAATGAAGTACTCGCATATTTTTACAATCTCGTCCTTTCCATGGAATTCAACGGTTTCACCGTCAAGATATTCAATGTTTCTCCCGTTGATTATGCCCCCCCTGAGCGGAACCGGCCTGAAATCACTGACGACACTGGTGGAGTCAAGCCACTGCGCAACCTGGTCTATGTTGGTTATTGTTGCAGATAACCCAAGGATTCTTGCATCTGGATTGATGAATCTCATTGCGGAAAGGAATGTCTCAAGCCTTGGTCCACGGCCTTCGTCACCCACAAGATGCAACTCGTCTGCAACGACCAGTGATATTTCAAGAAGTGCAGACGGATCATGATGAAAGAGGGAATCTGCTTTCTCGGATGTGCATACAATCACATCATATTTCCTTATGAAATCGGGTGATTCGTCATAATCCCCAACTGAAATCCCCACCTTGACCCCAAGATCCCTCAATTTCTTAAGATCGTCAAATTTCTCGGAGGCCAGAGCCCTGAGAGGCACAATATAGAGAGACTTATGCCTCTTCTGGAATTCTTTGTATATTGCAACATATGCAATGAGACTCTTGCCTGAAGCGGTTGGCACAGAGACTATAACGCTGTTTCCGTCCAGGAATTTCCGAATTGCTTCTTCCTGGTGGTCATAAAGCTTCAGATCTTTTCCTTCGAACATATCCAGAAACTTCTGTGGCATCCCAAGATCTGAAAGTCTCATTTTCTACTCTATGGCGATCTGTGGAAAAATGTTTACCTGATCCGCCCATCAGTGCATGGATGCGAAGAATGCTGCCGAGTTAATTTTGATGGGGTAGAAGAACCCATCTATGCTTAAAAGTTGCAAGTGTGCAATGGAGATTTATTGAAGTAAACTTTTTGACATTATGTCAGATATTAATCAATAAAACTTAATATCATTGATATTCTGCCAACTTCCATAAAAATAGCTGAGCAATATGACGTTTTTAATTCAAAAATATATATTAAATGCACACAACCTAAATTCATCCTTCTTCCGTGATGAAATTACTGTTATTCCAGCAAAAGAGAGATCTGTTTCCAAGCCGCAGGAAATCCGTACTGCCGAATAGTGTAAAGATGGAATCACAGCTTACCCTTAAACTTAGAAAACTCACCAGAGGGCAGAGAATTGCCATATTCCCATTCGGAGAAAGATATGGAGATGTGTTCAGTGCCTACGGTGAAATTTGTGACACAGGTTCTGAAATGATGCCCTTGGAGTTTCAGGACCCTTTTTGGGCAATCTTCGAAGATTTTGATCATGAATACCTGTACATCAGGTACGGTAGATTCCAGTGTCTCCGGATGCCAATAAAGTCCATTCATTCTGTTGAAGCGTAGGATCATGGTTCTCTACAAGAATGATTCTTCCCGGAATCCTAGAATGCAATTCACATGGCTTGTGAACAGATTGCATAGCACTGTGCGGAAAATAGATTTCAGCCCCATTCCGTACTAACACTGCATGATTTCATCACTGAGATTGCCATGTTATTAACTGTCCCTATCCTGAGAGCATGTATAGCAAAAATGATCCTCAGTGAATACGTTAATTTATGGACGCAATAGAATTCCATAAATCAAGTTCATATCTTTCTTCACAATGTATGCATTGGATGGACAGGCCCAGGGTAATAATCAACGTTGCACAGAGCCTAAATGGAATGATCGCTGGCCCAGGAGGCCGGAGAGTTACGATCTCTTCAGCGCAAGACCGGGAGAGAGTTCTTGAAATAAGGTCAAAGGTTGATGCAGTCATAGTAGGAGCCAACACTGTTGTGAATGACAACCCCCGCCTGAATCTGGAAGGTCACGCGTCCAATCACGATTCCGGCCCCATGAGGGTGGTACTGGACGGATCGCTCAAGATACCGGATAACTCACACATCCTTGATGGGACATCCAGAACTGTTGTGTTCACCTGGAATCTTAATAGGGAGTTGAAGGGCGCAGACCTCATAAGAGTTAGCAGGGACCACCTGACTGTTAAAGAAATCCTTGACAAGCTATGGTCCATGGGCATAAGAAACGTTCTTGTGGAAGGCGGGAAGCAGGTAATCCATGAGTTTATTGACGCAGGTGCCGTGGACGAGTTCCATATATTTGTTGGGAACATCCTCATAGAACGTGGAGGAATGATTCTTTTTGACCCTCCAGAGGATATTTCAGGGGTTGCCCGTGACATCAGGGTCATGCAGGGTGGATTACTTATAAGCCTTGATCCGCATTCCTTAATGATAGCATGGAAAAAGAAAGCAAAGGCTTTTTAAGGCTCAGTTGGGCCAGGGAAAGAATGGACGTAATGTCCGCCATCAGGATGAGATTCGCGGAAGAAAAGCCACTCAAGGGGATAAAAATAGCCATGGCTCTTCATGTGGAGGCCAAGACTGGTGTTTTTGCACTCCTGCTTAAGGAAGGAGGAGCCACCATAAGGATGGCTTCATGCAATCCACTCAGTTCCGACGACAGTGTTGTTGAATCCCTGAGGGATGATTATGGTATGGAGGTTTACGCAAAGAAGGGGGAAAGCGAGAAGGAATATTATGAATACCTGAACAGGGCGCTGGACATAAAACCAAACATCATAATTGATGACGGCGGCGATCTTACAAAGATTGTGCATACCGAACGTAAAGACCTTCAGGAGCACATATTTGGAGGAAATGAGGAAACCACAACTGGCGTGGTCAGGCTCTTTGCCATGCAGAGGCAGGGTGCATTGAAATTTCCAATGTTTGACGTTAACGATGCCCAGATGAAACATCTCTTTGACAACAGGTATGGAACTGGACAGAGCACACTTGACGGCATAATGAACGCCACAAATGTGCTCATAGCAGGGAAACGCCTTGTTGTGGCAGGCTATGGCTGGTGCGGAAGAGGCATAGCAATGAGAATGAAGGGAATGGGCGCCCTTGTCACAGTGACTGAGATAGATCCTGTTAAGGCCGTTGAAGCTGCCATGGATGGTTTTGATGTCAGGACAATGAATTCCGCAATCAGGGACGCTGACATGGTTGTCACAGCAACCGGCATGAAAAATGTCGTTTCGTATGATGATCTCCTTGTTGCGAAAAAGAATATCATACTGGCAAATTCAGGGCACTTCAACAATGAGCTTCCGGTTAATCTGCTGGAATCTAAGTCACTGTCGCGGAAACCCGTCAGGGAGAATGTGGTGAAATACAGGCTGGAGAACGGGAACGAGGTCAACGTCATAGCTGACGGCAGACTTGTGAATCTGGCCGCTGGCCAGGGGCATCCCGTTGAGATCATGGACATGAGCTTCGCACTTCAGGCGCTTACTGCTGAGTATCTTGCAAAGCATCATGGAGAGCTTGAGAACCGTGTCTATCCCGTGCCAAAGGAAATAGACAGCGAAGTTGCCAGGATAAAACTTGATTCACTTGGTCTCAAGGTTGATAAACTTACACCTGAGCAGCTTGACTACATGAACGAGTGGATGGAAGGAACATAAGGTGTCGAAATGAAGAACATCATGCTTATTGTGCTGGATGGCCTTGGAGACAGGCCAAACCAGATTCTTTCGGGAAAAACAGCCCTTCAGGCCGCTTTCCGCCCAAACCTCAATCGCCTCATCAGGGAAGGGCAGGGTGGGCTGATGACGCCCATTGCTCCCGGAATCAGGGCTGGATCGGACACCTCACACCTATCACTTCTTGGTTATGATCCGGAGAAGTTCTATTCAGGCCGTGGCCCCTTTGAAGCCATGGGCCTTGGCCTGGAAGTCAGGCCGGGAGATGTTGCCTTCAGGGCAAATTTTGGAACAACCGACAGCAGTGGAATAGTGACAGACCGAAGAGCCGGGCGTCTGGCTGAAGGGACTTCCCTCCTGGCAAAATCTCTCAACATGGAAATTGATGGTGTCAGGTTCTTTGTCAAGGAGGGGGTTGAGCACAGGGCCGCTCTTGTGATGAGAGGCAACGGGCTCTCCGACAAAATAACGGATTCAGATCCCCACGAAACGGGCAAACCTGTTAACAGGGTTATGCCCATTTCTCCTGAAGGGAAATTTACAGCAGATGTATTGAACAGATATCTCGACGCAGCAAGAAAAGTTCTCATGGATCATGAGGCCAATGAAAACCGGAGAAAAAGTGGAAAACCGGTTGCCAATGAGCTTCTTCTAAGAGGACCTGGGCAGGCACCTGACCTCAGGGATTTCAGTGAAATGCATGGAATGAAGGGTGCAGTTGTGGCCGGTATTCCCATGATAACAGGAATTGGAGGTCTCCTGGGTATGCACACACTTAAACCACGGGGTTCAACAGGAACCCTTGACAGCGACTTCACATCAAAGCTTCTGGCTGCGGCCGACCTCACAAAAAAGTATGACTACGTCCTGGTAAACGTGAAGGCAACCGATGTAGCAGGCCACGACGGCGATGCTATGGCAAAGAGGGACGCCATTGAACGAATTGACAGGGCAGTTGGACAGATGATGCAAAATGTTGATCAGGATATTGTGATAGCCGTAACTGGGGACCATGCCACCCCATGCTCGCTCAAGGATCATTCCGGAGACCCTGTCCCCATCCTATTCAGTTCCAGGGGGATTCTCAGGGACAGATCACAGTTCTTTGATGAATTCTCGGCTTCAGCTGGCATGTGGCGCATCAGAAGCATTGATGTCATGAATATACTGAAGGAGATGGCTGACAGATCTGAAAAGTATGGCGCGTAAGCAGCACTTTTGGTTGCAAACCAGCTAATCTGCGACCTCCTCTTTTTTTATCACAATGTTTAAGTATTATTTAGAATATGTCATGTCTGACATTTGAATGACACCTTCTAAATTGAGTCTGGACAACTTCAGGGAATCCCTGAAGGTAAGAAGTCTGCAGAAAGCCTATTCAAAAAAAGACCAGAAGGAAATACTCATCTATTCACAGTCACGGGGCATGCTGTACACCTTCATGTTTTCAATAATGCTCTGGTGGATACCCATAGCCGGACCGGCAATAGCAGGATACATAGGTGGCAGGAAATCCGGCAGCACCTCCAAAGCGCTTGTTTCCTCACTTGTTTCAACTTCCCTACTTGTGATGATCACGCTTCTTCTGGCTCCCTTCCAGGCAGGTTTTCTGGGAGGAGCAAGCTCATATTTCAGCAAAGGGGTGCTGACACTTTCACAGTCAAACCTGATAGCCTATTCAGGATTGCTCACTGACCTCTACACCGGTTACGGCCTTGTTAAGACTTTTTCGCTTATCGTGCCGGGATCACTTGTCCTCCTGAATGTGTTCAGCTATACGGGCGGGTTTATAAGCAGACTGAAAACTCAGGAAGAGAATCTCTCCATGAGTTTCGTAAGGAAAGACGTTGAGGACAGGGCACGCAGCGTCAAGACAGTCCCACGTGTCCCGGGATACGGAAAAATCATAAAGGCTGTGTCTGACGGTTCTGAAGATGACAAAGACGGAGTTGGAGGATGGAGCTATCTATAGTTCCATAACATAATTTATTTATAATCTCAAAATAACAGTACAGATGATAGATATCAAGCTTCTCAGGGATAACCCTGACATCTTTTATAAATCAGCAAAGGCCAGAGGTTCGGATGCCACCACAATCGACAGGTTCTTTGAACTTGACGGAGAATGGAGAGAGAACCTGCGATCAGTGAATGACCTCAAGCACCAGAAGAATATCCTGACAGCAAAGATATCGGATGCCATTAAGGCTGGCAACGGAGCGGATGAACTGAAGGACCAGGTCAGGCAGCTCAATCTGGAAATTGAGAAGCTTGAAAGCAGGCAGAAAATAATAGAAACCGACAGGGATGTGGTGGCAAAGCTTATTCCAAATTTACTCAGTGAAAGCGCACCTGTCTGCAAGGGTGACGAGAACAATGTTGTTGTGAGGAACTGGGGACTTGCCCGCGTCATGGAGGAAGATGTGGAGTACTACAAATCATCAACTGCAAATATGGGGCAGTACTCCGTAATAGACAAACGGCCGGAGAGTCATGTGGATCTAATGCAGAGACTCAATCTTGCCGATCTTGAAAGAGCAGGGAAAACGGCAGGAGCAAGATTCTTCTACATCAAAAACAGGCTTGTCAAACTTGAACTTGCACTGATGAACTACGCAGTGGATTACCTGTCAGAGCGTGGATTCACCGTTGTGGAACCGCCATACATGCTGAATTACCGTTCAATGGATGGCGCCACTGACATGGAGACCTTCAAGGATACTCTTTACAAGATTGAGGGCGAAGACCTTTACCTCATCTCAACATCTGAGCACCCAATAGCTTCAATGCTCATGGACGAAACACTGGATGAAAGGGAACTGCCGGTGAGGATAGCAGGGATATCACCATGCTTCAGGAGGGAAGCAGGCGCCCATGGAAAGGATACCAAGGGAATATTCAGGGTTCATCAGTTCACAAAGATTGAACAGTTCGTGTTCTGCCACCCGGACCAGTCATGGGAGTTCCTCGAGGAGATTCTCGGTAACGCTGAGAACCTATTCAAGAACCTGCGCATCCCATATCGTGTGGTTAATGTCTGTTCCGGCGAGCTCGGAAACCTTGCTGCAAAGAAGTATGATATCGAGGCTTGGTTCCCGTCTCAGGGAAAGTTCAGGGAAGTGGTATCGGCGTCAAACGATACTGATTACCAGGCACGTTCCCTGGGAATAAAATTCAGAACGAAAGACGGGAACAGGTTTGTGCATACCCTTAACAGCACGGCAATTGCAACCACTAGGGTGATGGTTGCCATAATGGAAAATTTCCAGCGGGACGATGGAAGCGGTTTCGAGATACCGGAGGCGCTGGTCCCCTATACTGGATTTGACTTCGTCAGCAACTGATTGCCATTACATTCCGCGTTCGGCATATGCTATTTTTGCCGAAACCGGAGAATATTTTTTCCATCTGTCCAGGATTGGGAGCCATTCCTCAGACACCTGGTCCATTGCATTGAGATACTGGAGAATTCCATTTACAGCCAGATCGGCGTCTCTTACCGCACTGATAAGGTCTCTGTTGGAGTTTGTGGAATCTCCACCCGAGAAGAGACCGGGGATTGAGGTCATGTTATTCTCGTCAACAATTGGCTGTCCGTGAGGCGTGAGCCTGAGCATCTTTGCGAATTCATCTCCCATGAATGAATAGTCAGTTTCCTGGCCAGTTGCTTCGATCACAAGATCAACATCCATTTCCAGCACCTTATCCTTGATTGGAACAGGTTTGGCACGGCCACCCTTTTCTGCAACCATCTCGTTCTGCCAGTATCTGAGTTTTGTAACCCTGTTGCCTTCCTTTACGTATTCGAATGGAGTTACTTCCCACACATACTTGACATTCTCCTCTTCTGCTTCCTCAAGTTCCTCATCGGCATTCATTGTGGGATATCCGGGGCGATCCACATCTCTCCTTCTGTACATTATGACAACATTCTTGGCTCCCAGCCTGAGTGATGTCCGTGAGGAATCGTTTGCTGTAAAGCCCCCTCCTATGATAGCAACATTCTTACCAACATCTACGTGCTCCCCGAAGCTTGCTTTCCTCAGGAACTCCGTAGCATGCATAACATTCACGGCATCGCTTCCTGGAGTACCGGTCATGTGGGGCGTCTGGTTTCCGACTGCCATATAAACAGCATCGTATTCGTTCATTATCTGTGAGAACTGAATATCTTTCCCGATTTCCGTACCCAGATGAACATCGACTCCCTGTGAAGTTATGAAGCCTATTTCCTTGTCCAGAGTTTCCTGAGGAAGTCGATAACGTGGAATGCCGGTTTTCATGAACCCACCCAGAGCGGGAAGTTTTTCAAAAAGCGTAACCCTGACACCCTGAATTGTCAGATAAAAGGCCGCGGTTAATCCTGATGGGCCACCTCCAATTACTGCAACCCTTTTACCGACAAATTTCTTGCGTGGAAGATCAAGTATCTTCCCGTAATCAGGAAACTGATCTGCTGCGTACCTCTTAAGATGCCGGATTGCTATGGGTCCGCCGGTGTCATAAAGCACGCAGATGTCTTCACATAAATGGGTGCAGACTCTCCCGATTATTGCGGGAAACGGAAGATTCTCGAATACGATCCTGACCGTTTGTGCAGGATCACCCACAGCAGTGCTTTTTATATAACCGCCAATATCCAGGCTTGCTGGACAGGCTTGTGTGCAAATGTTGCACCCTATGCAACGGCTGGCTTCCGCCGTAGCCTCTTCTGTCGAGTATTCCCTGACAGGCTCCAGAGTGAAACTCTTGACCCTTGCGGCGGGGTCCTCATGGGATATTTTAACTCGCTCAAAATTAAGCATCTGCTGACCCTATACCTGCATCAACAGATCAATTATAAACATTTTTTCAGGACAGGAGCTAATCATGTGACATTCCGTCACATGAGTCTGGGTATCACTAACATGGCAAAGAACAGGTTGAAAAGAACTATTATTGCCATTATGAGGTAGAGCCTGTTTTCCTCTGCTACGAACGTTACAATGGACAGCACAACCACTGATATTGGTGTGAAGATCAGGACCCACAGGCCCACCGTAATGAAGTAGAATCCGTCCAGATGGGCAAGACCAGCTCCAATTCCGGAAAATGAGAGTGAGATGATCTTCGAGTTTATGGTCATATTATGGAAATCTGAGATCTGGGATATATTGTAGCCAGAAGCCTCCCCCTTGACAAATATCAGGATGATGCCCAATATAATTAAACTTACACTGAGCAGCACGCCGGATCTCAGGGTATAGCTAGCTATTCTGTCGATGTTTACGTCACGAGGCAATATTCTCACCCCTCTGGTTTTTCACATAAAGACCACCGATCATAGCCACTGCTGCAATCAATGATATGGCGACCTCCAGAGCAGAACTTATTATGAGGATCCTGTCGGTGATCAGTCCCTTCAATAGCATCTCAACACCCAGAAATGAAAGAATTCCGAAGAATATCCACCTGATGTCCTTATTCGTGATTCTCACAAGGATCTTTGCTCCTATGAAGGAACCAAGCAGAACGCCTATGGCAGCTGCGGCGGCCAGGAAAAGCTGTATGTATCCCTCGTACCAGTAAATTGAACTCCCGGTCGCGGCGGTTATTCCTATCATAAAATTGCTGGTCGTTGTGGTAACTTTCATTGGCAAATTCATTGCCCAGTCCATTCCCAGAACCTTCAGTGCCCCTGAGCCGATTCCCAGAAGGCCGGAAATCACCCCTGCGAAGAACATGATCAGCTCTGCCAGCCACCATCTGACTCCAACGTAGTTCACCTGCTTCTTCAATCTGGCATCATGGTAGGAACCGGCTAGCTGGAATAGCTTTGAAGACCAGTCAGCTTTTCTGTCCTGAGGAACTTCATACTTCCCCCTCTGCACAGTTGGTATCAAAGACATCAATAAGACGAGCCCGAAGATTACATAGATAATCCACTGCAATTTGTGATCATATACTTCCACGGCAGTGAGAGAACCAACGATTGCACCGGTTGTTGTGGCGATTTCAAGACCAACTCCAACCTTTATGTTGGTAATCTTCTGCTTTGTATATGCGCTTGCTGAGCCTGCCGATGTCGCAATGGTTGAAATCAAGCTTGCGCCGGTTGCGTAAATAATTGGAACTCCGTAGAAAAGGGTGAGAAGGGGTACGAGAACGGTTGCCCCGCCAAGACCGGTCAGGGAACCGAGGACACCAGCAAATACGCCGCCAACAACAATTGACAGGAACTTGGCGGCAATGAACAGAAGCGATGACATTACGGGGTTCATCGTGCAATTGTATAAATTATTGCTTACGGGGTATTTTCCACTTATTAAATTATTGGGTTTTCTTCAGGTATTCTCTTATCCCGAGAAGCGTCTGCATGAATGAATCTTCGGATAGCTTCCCAGTATTCACATTTCTTGGTGAAGGATGAAAGGACATGAATATCCTGACGTTTCCGACATCCAGGAAGCTCCTATTTTGGAAAGATGACCTGGATACATTATAACCCATTGAGCAAAATATTCTTACAATGCTTTCAAACGCAAATCGCCCCAGAACAAGAATCGCCTTTAGATTAGGCATGCAGCTGATCTCCTCCTTAAGGTAGGGTAAGCAGTTGTCCAGTTCTGCTAATGTTGGTTTGTTGTCGGGCGGCACGCATTTTACAGCTGCTGTGACATACGCATCAAGATATCTTAAGCCGTCGTCTCTTGCCTCGGATGTGGGCTGATTGCAAAAACCGGATTTGAACAGTGCGGACACGAGAAACTGCGCACTCTTGTCACCTGTGAACACCCGGCCTGTCCTGTTACCGCCAGAAGCTGCTGGAGCCATTCCTACAATCAGAAGTCTCCCTTTCACGTCTCCGTATCCAGGAACGGGTTTCCGCCAGAATTCCTGTCCAGGATACCGCTTAGCTGAAATCGAAACGCTCTGCCTGTAAAGCACCAGCCTTGGGCATTTTTTGCATGAGATTATCCTGTTTCCTAGGTCGATGCATGGTGATTCGGTGTCCTCCTGGCCAATGGGCATATTTTGATCAATGTGCCTTTCGATTTAACACTTGCGAGATTGAGAAGTACAATGCATAAAGATTTGATATTCTAACCCCCATACATTACTGATTGCTGAATTGACCGATCTGTTTTAAGAAACATTCTATGCTGGGGGTTGACTATTTCTAATGAATGATTCGGATTGGATTCAGTATTGCCCGGCACAGTTGGCGACATTATCCCATAGCTTTCGCGAGTGTCACTCCACTTCAATGGTTGCAGGCAGAATCTGCAAAGGCTTGGTTTCCTGGGAGCCAGGGGGTAATCTGTCCTACATACTGAGCCCTCTGACTTTACGCATGAGGCACACACGAAGCAATTTACAATCTAGCCTGTTTCATTAATGTATGCCAGCGGAAATCGCAATTGGTTAAATTTACCAGATGTTGATGAACATAAATAGAGGGGCTTTTAAATGGAAAGATCGTGGGAATAAGCACCCTGTATTGTGTTGTAATAGGCAACAAGCCTATATGGAGAACTGCGCTGGAAAGAATAGAGTGGATGTAATGGAACTATCGCAACTGACGCAGGGTGTCCCGATTGGAGAGTTGTGCCGTTTTCTGGTTCCCAGAGACATGTGTTTACATATATTATTCCACCAGGGATTATAAATCTAAAAAGAACCGGTGTTTGGTTGACATTATTTCCAGAAAAGGTGAGGTTGACAACGGCTTCTTCGACGAAACCTGTGCTGTTGTATTTTACAAATTCAACTGAATTGATCGTGAAGTGTCCGGAATTCTGGGAAACCCCTTCATGATATCCTACGGCAACTCCCATGGCCATTACAACGATAATGAACACTGCCAGGATCCTGAGATTTCTGTGGTTTCTTGAAATTTGGATTGTACGGGATTTGGATGTGCCTTGATCCTTTACATGGTTACGCCTATAAAAGATTAAGTCGATTGCAGGCAGGAGTGATATTATGAGCCAATAAACCAGATACTGGATAAACAAACGGTAGTTGAAGAAGAATATAAGGATTGGAAATGCAAAGAACGCATACTTCAACTTATCATAGAAAAGTATGTAGCTTGCCAGCAGAGCCAGAAAAACTACAATTAAGGATATCGTGAAGTAAACTCTTGGAATATCTATGAACCCAAGGAAGGAAATCTGCGAGATCCCAAGTCCCACGCCGAGTAAGGGCGAGAGTTCATCCTGCAGTAGATTGTGGACAAAAAAGTGCAGATTGGTCAACATGAAGTATCCGTTTATTGCCAGGAATGCGGCAGCGGCAGTGATTACCCAGGTTAGGGTTTTTTTCAGCCCATAAGTGCGGAATATGTAGTACAGGAGAAAGGGCAAAACGATGGCTGGAAACTGTTTGACTGAGAGCGAAGCCCCAAAGAAAGCCCCAGATAGCTTGGTTCGTGTCAGGAAAAAATATGAGGCCATAAGGAGTGAGACCCAAACTATATCAAAATCCCCAAGCTCTATCTGCGATGTGTAAAGAGGAAACGACAGGAATACCATCATGATGAAAATTGACAGCATCCACTCTTTTAGTGACCAAGCTCTATACCACACCAAGATTATAGGTATTAGGAAAAATGGCAGCATCACAACTGTTGGTTTGAGATTGAATATTATGGCTGGAAGCACGATTAGAAAAGAAAGGGCAGGATAGGTAAGTGTGCTGACGTATCCTCCAGTCGTCAGTGGAGTCTCGAAATAGTAAGCGAAATGGTAATAGGAGAAGGCCTCGAGAGTTGAACTTGGATTATAGGGATTCATTCCTTCCAGAAAGATGTGTCCTGCATACAAGCTCAGTGTTGCCTCATCTGTGGGCAATCTTGGCCCGGTGAGATAAAATACGTATGTAAGAAGCATCATACTAGCGGCGAAAGCTAAAAAGAAAGCTAATGAAATATTCCTGATGTTATGCCCTTTTTCTGGCGTGATATACACGGCAATCGCCGCTATGACAGGTACTGCGAAAATTGAGTAGAATAATGGGTTCGGGGTGAACGGAGCATCTGCAGACATGGAGTTTGGATTGATTAAAGTAAAACTTATGGAGAGTAGAAATATGGCTACAGATACTGCCATCATTATTTTTGCTCCCCTTGCTTGAATAGATTTCGAGTCCAAGGTGGCTGCCACTATGAAGTAAAATGCAAGGAAAATTTCTGCCCATTCAATTACCCACGCATAGATGTTGAGGTAACCAGCAGTATTCCACGCTGTGAATGCACCCGTAAACATGAGGCCGGCCATAACCATGTACGCGACTCTTAAAGTGTCCTCCCTTTCAAGTTTCATAATTTCATTTTCCTCTTTAGATCAGGTAATTTTCCATCTCCATGTGCTAAGATCGGAACTTCTCGGATATTCTCTATTGGATGAAATCTGCATATGACGTGTTCTTGGAGTTTAAAGAAAGTTCCCTGCCATAAATGCTCGTGAGTTGCTCTCATTTATATAAACTCCACTCGTTTCGGAAGACGTATTTTTCGCATTTGCAACCATTCTTTACCCCGGGGAACGCAGGTTGTATTCCGCAGAAAGAATGGCTTCATTTGTATTTGGCCCCAAAGATGCAGACATCTTAGATGAAATAATAATTTTTCGTCCGCATTTTGCCTTGTCAATATTTTCAGAGCGTCTCTTCGAGAGTTAGTGGAGGCAGTCATTTTAGTATACATCAGTCCTAGAGAATGGCCAAAAATTTTTCTTTCTAGATTTGCGATAGCATGGAAAAAGATAGATGCTTGTCGCCAACCAGACTAAAGAGCTCCCCGCAACCGCATAATAAACATATTTATATTTTATCCTGATGCGTTATGCGGTTGATATGCCAATTGAAATATCAAAATTAAGATTTGGCGATGAGCTTATCAAACGTGGCTTTGCCAAGATGACTAAGGGTGGCGTCATAATGGACGTTACAACCGCTGAACAGGCTAAGATCGCTGAGGAAGCTGGTGCCGTTGCGGTGATGGCTCTGGAGCGTGTTCCGGCTGACATACGCGCCGCCGGAGGAGTGGCCAGAATGGCTGATCCGGAGAAGGTAAAGGAGATCCTTCATGCAGTATCCATACCGGTTATGGCCAAGGTAAGGATAGGACACCTCTCGGAAGGGTATATCCTGGAGGCACTGGGCGTTGACATGCTGGATGAGAGTGAGGTTTTAACTCCGGCTGATCCGTTTTTCCATCTCAATAAGAGGGAATACAAGGTACCTGTAGTGTGCGGTGCTAGGATGCTCCCTGAAGCAGTCAGGAGAATATTCGAAGGGGCAGCCATGATAAGAACCAAGGGCGAAGCCGGCACAGGCAACATCGTTGAAGCTGTAAGGCACATAAGGATGGTGTCCGACGGCATAAGGTCACTCAGGGAACTGGGCCAGGATGATCTTGTCAAGGCCGCCCACCACATCTCACTATCGTATGTAAAACTGAGAGGAAATGTCTCAGAAGACCTTTTTGGAAGCGAAGATTATCTCGGTGGATTCGACGCATACTACGGGATGTCGCTTGAAAAGATTGAGGCGGAAATTCTGAAAATTCTAAAGGAAATAAGGACCATGAAACGCCTTCCTGTGGTTAACTTTGCTGCCGGCGGTGTTGCCACACCTGCGGATGGCGCACTTATGATGAAACTTGGATCAGACGGTGTCTTTGTGGGAAGTGGTATTTTCAAGTCCAAGGACCCGGAAAAGATGGCCAGGGCAGTGGTGGAGGCTGTGGAGAATTACGAGGATTACAAGCTCATAGGTGATGTTTCCTCTGGACTCAGCAGCATGTCAGGACTCGACATAGAAAAGATGCCGGAAGAAAATAAAATTCAGGGAAGAGGCTGGTAATCCATTTCCCCCCTTCTAAATACCATAGAGATACTTCTATTTCTGGCGATCTTGTTCGCCCTTTCAAGATTATTGAATATATTCGATCTCAAGGGCAGTGTTGCGGCACTTATAGTTGGACTGGCTGTTTCTTTTCTGGGATCCATAAGGTGGTTGATACTACTCCTTATCTTTGCTGTTTTCTCTCATCTTGCAACCAAGGCATATTTCGATCTTAAGCAGAAGAATAAACTTCAGGAAGGCGAGAAGGGGGAAAGAAAAATGTCAAACGTATTTTATGCTGGCATTACTGGTCTTGTAATAGCCCTCCTGAATGTTACCACCATAATAGGCCGATACCCCTATTTTCATTATTTTGAATTATTTGCAATTTCTCTATCTGTGATAAGCGCCGACACCTTCGCATCAGAGATAGGCATAATAGACCGGAAAGTTTACATGATAACAAATCTGAAGAGGGCAGTTCCCGGAATAAATGGTGGTGTCTCCGTTATCGGCCAGCTTGCGGCGTTGCTTGGCGCTTCCATAGTGGGCATTTCATACGGGCTGCTTTCCGTCGGCGGATTTAACACATTGCAGGTTGTGATGGTCATTTTCCTTGGCTTTATCGGGTGCCAGATTGACAGTTATCTGGGTGCACTCTTCGAGAACAAGGGTAAGCTCTCAAAGGGGGAAGTAAACTTTATAGCCTCTTTTTCCGGTGTGATACTGGGCGCATTGTTCCTTTATCTGCTGTAAGATCACATTATTGAGCAGGCATACATTTTGCATAGATTACTTATGTACTCGATTAATGAGCAATGCTCTTGCAATGAAGATATCCTGTTGCGGAAGAATAAAGGATAACTATCTTGTAGAATTTAGCGCATAATAAAAAAGGGAGAAGTTGCTGATATAGAAACTAAAATTTTGACTAATAATCCTTCGTTACTATTATTGACCCGACTACACCATATTGCCCTGACGCTGCTGTGAAGCTGGCAATAACAGGTTCGCCTGTCTTCATGAGGGATAGCGCAGTGGAGTTCAGGGTAGCTGTAAAGGACACTGTGGCAATGCCTCCCTTCAGTGAAGTGTTAACATATGTGTTGTTGAACAGGGCGTAAGTGGAGTCCTGATAGGCAACTGTCGTAGCATTAGCGGTTGCGTTGCTGGGGCTTTCACCCTGTTTAATGAGGGCAGCGTATGTGGAATTATATGTCAAATTGAACTGGGTCATGTTGAGCAATACTGGAGGAATAATGGTTGCATTAACAACCCCTGTTGCAACTGGAGCCTTCACTGAGATATTGAAACTGAGAGAACTCACGGGGCTTGAGAGATTTACATAGTATGTGGAATTCGAAGCGATGAAGTCACCCTTTACATTTGATGACATTGATGTCACGGTCAGTGCAGATATTTTGGAAGGCAGGATGTGCGAAGTGCCGAAAGCTCCGCCTATAACTATTATGACGAGAACAAGAAAACCTATCCAACCCTTGACGTTTCCATTCATTGGTTAACGCCCCCCTTCTTTGAAGGATCAGATACCTCGTTTCCCGCGCAAATATTCTGAAGGTAAGTAAGATGTTCCATGTTTAACGCTTCAATCAGATTACGCATTGCCATCCGCCTTCTTAGCACCATAAGTGTACCTCTTGATTTGTTTATGACACCTTTAGAATCCTCAAGGAATGTGTCTCTGTTGATGATCAAATCACAATTTGACCCTTCTTTCGCGTCCACCCGCGCCAGCTCCTGAAACCTTGAACCTGTGACAGACCCGCCCAGCACAAATGAGTATTCCTTGTAGAATCCAAGCCTGCTCCCCTCCGCGGCAATGATTCTGTCGCACAATAGTGCAAGTTCATAACCGAAGTCGAACGCATCTCCATTAATCAATGCAAATGTTGGTTTCTCAACGGATGCAAGTGTTGAAGCAAGAGCCCTGGCCTGTTCGAGGTATGAGCGCTGAATTCCGGTATCAAGAAGGCCTTTGCAGAAAACGAAATTCTGACCGGTTATGGCAATTGCCTTCACGTCATCATCAATTGCAGCTTTGCCGATGGCCATCATCAATTCTCCCAGTACTGAGGAAGAGATCTTTCCTGATGAATCAGTCCTCAGCACTATCACTCCAACTGTATCTTCCCGCCAGAACGAAACGTAATCAAATCCCTTTACTGTAATGTTACTCATAATAGAACGCTGCCCTGTAAATTCTCATTATTGTGCCGGCTATTATCAGGATGAATGCAAGTCCGATACCGAATTCACCGTTATTTATGGCTCCTATTGGATTCAGACTGAATATGAGATATGTAATCACTATGGCTGCAATCGTTAGAAGTGCTGAAAGAACAACTGCCGTGTTCTTGTTCATTCTGTAGGCATTCTTCTCCTGCTTCTGCTTTGTGGACTCGTATTGATTGGATAATCTCGCAGATTTTGCTGTCCCGACTGCTCCAAACACCATTACTCCACCAGTGAAGAAAGTCGCAACTAGGTTAAGAAGGCTTGTATGTGCAAGTGTTGCGGTAAAATTCTGCCCAAATACATATGCCCCAAACATCATTACGAACAGGAATAGCAAGAAAGAAGTAAGTATCTTCGTACCTGTGATCTTGAACTTGCCTTTCTTATACTGGCGCGACAGAAAAGTCATCCCTCCAACAACCACAACAAACGGAGGTACGAGGACCGCGAATACCTCGTAGTTAGGTATTTGCACACCAGGAGATAGCGCACCCCAGGCGGAAAGGATTGCCATGTATATTATGCCGAGTATTCCAAATGATGTTACCAGAGGCCTTGACAGTGGATGCAGATCATCCGTAGTATCAATGAAAGGCAGGAGAAGGAAATATAGAAGAGGTATCACCCCTATAACTGCGGTTGCAGCCAGTGCGGATAGATTACCGGCTGCGGCAAATATGTCAAAATCTACAGCTTTATAAACAAACAAAAGGAACCATGGAGGATACGCCGGTACATATGCTGCATTGGGAGAACTGGGCGATACCTGTGGGAAAGGTGAAAACAGTGCTGGGAAAGTAGAAGCTGGTCCTGGACTTACCGGAGCAAGAAGCGACAGAATTGATGGTATGAGTATGATGAAACCAAAGGCAAACATGGCTAGCTGTGTCATGAAGGAAAAGTTGTAGGGATACCATTCCTTGTGCTTTTCTTCATTCTTGTCTATTGCAGGTGCCTTGTGATTTGTCTCTCTGTGCGAAGGCATTATTCCATTTGCCTCAGCGAGCCAGAAGTGAGCGCCAAAGACTATGCCTATCAATGCAACCAGTATGATATGCCAGGCGAGCATGTGACTGAAGAGGCTTGTGCTTGTGCCGTTTCCAAAGAATATTGACTCCAGGTAATTGCCCAGGAAAGGAGTTGCTTTTGCAATTCCTCTCCCAACATCTGTTGCGTCAGATGAAAGAACATCACCTGTCATTGAGTAGCCAAAGAACCCAACTCCAATGGTCAGGGCAAGCAACAGTACTCCCAGGACCCATTGCAGTTGTCTTGGCTTCTTATAGGAGCCAAAAAAGTAATTTCTGAACAGGTGAACATATATGAGGAATATCATTGCATATGCCCCATACAGGTGAGTTGTCAGAATCAATGATCCATAGGGCACGCTGTTAATTATTGCTTCAGTGCTGTTGTAAGCATCGCTCGGAACATAATAAAGAAGAAGGAGCAGGCCGGTAATAACCTGATACACAAAGGCCATGGTTATCAATGCGCCTGTCCAGTACCAAATTCCTCCTCTCTTTCTCATGTAATCTGGCACTTTCTTCAATGGCAGGTCATTGATGTGCATCGGGTCTTCGCCAAGCACCTCGCCTTTCTGTGGTAACTTGAATAGCTTAGGTTTCTCATCAAACAATTTTTTGCACCACCGATTTTTTCTACGATACGACAGATATCTTATTTACGGGCGTAGTGGTAGTTCCACTGGGGAATGCAGTTCCTCCAGACAGATCATTGGGCTTTCCATAGATCGTGGGTCCAACCATACTCTTTACCTTGTAAGTATCAGAAACAGATTCGTACTCCAGAATGGTGTTTGGAAGAGGATGCACTGTAGGCCCTGTGACAACTGCAAATCCATTATACGGATCGTATGTACTACCATGGCAGTTACAGTGTACGTAACCGGTCAGCATACCATTCTGTGCATTTTGCTGGGCAGTGATCAATGTTGGATGGCCAGGTATTGGAGTTCCTGGTGTATAGTAATGTATAATTGGTGGAATGCACCCAAGATGCTGGCATATGGCGCTGGAGCTAATCACAGAACCATATGGCCCAACTCCTGCAGCAGACGTGAAAACACGGCCGGTTGCTGGTACCTTAACGGGCTTTGAGACTACCTTAACATCGTTGTTATTTTGGTCGCCGAGCCTTATGAGAAAATTTGGATCATTTTGAAGTGGATAATAATAGACATATGCTCTTGTGCTGTTGACCTTGATATCTGAAGTATGAATCGGCAACCCGGTATCGGAATCAACAAGCGTTAGGGTGGGAAATGCAGTAAGGCCAGTTGCTGGTGGAATTATGTTTGAAACAAGCCCTTTCACGACACCAGCAACTGCAGCCCCTGCAGATATGACAATCATTGCCTTGAGGAAGTTACGCTTTCCGTTATCTATTCTTTCCTCGTCCATTAGTGGTTGATACAATCAACATATAAGTTTTTTTCATTGATATATGTGTACAAAGGTTAAAGAACAGATGAAACTAGATCGTAGATATCTAGTAATCTGGATATCCGGATACCTTATATACAAGAATACCATGTCTATACATGGCAACTAAAGAAAGAGAAGAAACTGAAGACAAGAAAGATATTTCCATAAAAGGCGTCAGCAAGGATATCTATAAGAGAGTTCTTAACCTGGCTAGGGACACCGGTAAAACCCTGGGTGAGGTCACAAACGACGCATATAAGACGTTTCTGGCAACCGCCTCAGGGGCGCGACAGATATCCAAGAATTTTGTGGAGGGGGCAACTCAGAGCATGCCCAAGTATATTGAGAACATAAAAAATCTGTCTGTAGACAAGAATGATCTTGCGGAAATAGGGCACAAGGTGGCGTTCAGCAATATAGAGACACTGGAACTGGCAGGTGTAGATAACGAGACATTTGATAGGTATGTGGATTCCATAACCAATGTCAAAACTCTTAAAATAGATAAGCGCCTGAGCAAAGCCAAGGTTCTTGTCAAATGCAGTTTTGTTGATAATATAACTGTATCCCAGTAACCCATTTTTATCGGCCTCTGTGAGGACAAACCATCCATGGGGGCCACAAGATTTAAAATGAGCAGGTGATTTTGGGGATGGGGCTCGTAGTCTAGTGGTTATGATACCGCCCTTACAAGGCGGTGGTCACCGGTTCAAATCCGGTCGGGCCCAT